>RFGJ01000518.1 GCA_003696665.1 Gammaproteobacteria bacterium
AGGCGGCGCCATTCTGCGCCAGGTGCATATTGGTTAACCCTGACTTTTACATCACACAAATCATTGTCTTTCAGGTATTGTCTTAAATAATCTGTTGTTTTGTCAGATACATGGTGGTTGCCAACTCTCGTATCCAATAAAAGAATTTTACTTGGGAGAGACCATATATTCCCTAGTAGGTCAAGAAAGAAGTTCGGCCGACCTTGTTCAATTTGCGGCCTGTCAATGTCTATTTGGGGAGTGCATTCCCCCTGAACTCTCCTGGCCACATAGGGGTCTTTTGCACAACCGGAGATAAAACACAATGCCAAAGCTAATGTCAGGGACTTGAAAAAAACTTTTCTCATAGGTTGCTTTTGCTTCCCTCTCTCAGAATAAACGACGCTAAAGATCGAATCGATTGGAGAACCTCGCGCGCACTGTCTTCCCCTCCAATACGCACCCCAAAAGCCTTTTGGACAGCGACGACAACTTCTACTGCGTCCAAAGAATCCAAGCCCAAGACCGATTCTGGACCAATCAAGGGAGCGTCTGCGGGTACATCCTCCGGTGCGTCCGGGACATTACAGGTCTCAATAATTAATTGTAAAAGTTGCTTCTCGAGGTCACGGTTTTCTGACATTTACGACTCCTTAAAACATTCTACTTAGCATATCTGTGACGTTTGTTGAAGAACCATAATGAACATGTCAAAGTGGCGCCAAAGAAGGCAAGCAAGGCGACAAGATGAGGCCAGATGCTTGTTATATCGCCTCCGCGTACAAAGAGCTCAAGGAAGCCCTCCAGACCCCAATTAATAGGGGAGAGTTGGCTGAGTCGTTGCATCGCAGGCGGCATCACATAGACCGGGACCATGACACCTCCAATGGCTGCAGCGATGACTATGGATATCGCCCCAAACATGGAGGCCTGTTCGTAACTGCGTGCCATAACTCCCACGATCAGGCCATATCCGGTTGCTGCGAGTGCCGAGACCAAGCCCAGAACGGCGATTGCACCAGGATGGTCCCCCATTTGCAGAACCGGTGTCCCAAGAGCTGGTAAAAGATAGCGCCCAACCAGTAGCATCAAACCGAACTGCAACTGGCAAACGGTGACATAGGCCAGAAGTTTGCCGAAAAGAAGTGACCAGGCAGAAACCGGGAAGCAGAAAAGCCTTTGTAGCGTACCAAGTTGCCGTTCTCGTAACAGGGCTCCTCCCAGTGGCACGACAATAAAAAACATCCCGAACAGTGACCATGCAGGGACATTTTGCTGCACAGCATTGGGGCGTAAGGTTGGGTTTCCTGCGGGTGTTTCATGCACCTGAAACAGAGGTTTTGTAGGGGGAGAGGAGGTACTGGGCGCCAATTGGCTGGACAGAAAAGGTGCCAGTTGTTGCGATCGTTGTTGGACCTCCATTTCCAGCAGGGCAAGGCGCAGAGATGCCAGTACAGCGGTGCGAAAGACCCCCTGAACCGCAGGGTCAAAGCAGACTTCTACCTCCGTCTTGGCAGCGGGCGCCGCGTCCGG
>RFGJ01000519.1 GCA_003696665.1 Gammaproteobacteria bacterium
GAGAAGCCGAATCGCTCATTTACACGCTGAACGCGGAGTAGGCATCCTCAGATGCCGGGCCAGGCAGGACGGGGCCGCATCTGAGGATGCTCACTCCACTTAATTTGTAAAGATGCGTGGGCCGGAAATGAACCATGCCCAGGATTCAGTATAGCGCACCGCTGCAACCCTTGCAATTTCCTGGAGAGAATGAGCAGGGCTTATCCGTTCTCAAATGATCACGCCTGACAAGTCCCCGGCACTTCCCGTTCATCGGTGGAGGGTATGTCCAATGCAGGCTCGCTTGGGCAGAAGGCGCCGGGGACTTGCACCGTCTGTTAGAGCATTGATAAACCCTGGAGAGAATGAGGCGTCCACAGGTTGTGGGGTGGACGTGTAATATTTACGGCGCAACAACCCAGTAGGTTTGGCGTGGTTTAGCGCCCAACTGCCTCTTAAATCGGTCCAATGAAAGGGTCTCGGATCCTCCTAAATTCACTTCGATGATGCCGTGCTGCCAAAATTCCCCGAATAATTTCAGGTACATGTACTGGGTGATAGCCGAATATCCCGTAGAATGCCAGCTGGTCAATATTTCTTCTTCCCTGCGTAGGGCAAAGGAAGCGTAGACAGCAAAGGTTTGTTGCCCAATTTTCTCGCCTGTGAACCATATCAACGGGAGGCGTTGTTGGTGTCTCTGGAGATAACCGATACGTGCAAAGAAATTGTCTGTTGCGTGGCTAGGAGGCGAGAAATGCAACAACCCCAGATAGTCTTCAGGCGTGGATCCCACAGGCTCCCGCAACGATTTGAAATGTTTTGCCACAATCTCCTGGGCTTCAACTCCGTGCACCTCGGGTTCATACGGCGTTAGAACCAAGCTGGCTTGATTGCGAGCTAGAAAATTCTCGAAACGTCGATACGCTTTTCTCGCTTTGCGCCGAAAATTGCGGCTTCCTTCATCCTCGAGTGTCTTGATGTGCATTTCACCTGACGGATCGTACTCTATGATTTCTTCCAGGGATACCAATTGGTGGGGGTATGTTTCATCTTCGCTGTGGGCGAGAGGATGCCAGGGGTGCTCTGTGATAGGCAGATATCCCTGGGCCAACAGAGCTTCCATTTGCGGCCTCAAGAGATATCGAATATATACGTGCATACCTGGCAAAAGCACGTCATTTTTCATCCGCGAGACAAACTTGGTTACAGACTCCAGCCAGGCAGGTCCGCGAGGAGCCACAAGGATGATGTGGCCAATTGCATCCTCGATCCTTTTCCGGTAGAAGGCAACGCCGAAGACGGCGCTGCCATCGTAGTAGAGCAAGCCGTTCGGGTAACGTGTGCTTCTGCCGCGTACATTGTAGCCGTTGGTGTATAACATGAGCCCCAGAAGACTGA
>RFGJ01000520.1 GCA_003696665.1 Gammaproteobacteria bacterium
CATCAGGCATTGAAATATAGGACGCCTGCCGAGTATATTCGAAGTGTTGGTTATGAGGTTCCTCATGTCTCAGTGTCTCAAATGTATTGAACCTGGACAGTGCCTTGCATTCTATAGAAAAGGTCGATATGATCCGCGCCCCGGCGCTTTTTGTGGCGCGTCTTCGTATGGTGCCCGGCGACAGAGGACCGGGTAGCGATACGGATTCAACTGAGGTAGCGAGAGCATGAAAAAGGGCATCCATCCGGAATACAAAGAAATTACGGCAACGTGCAGTTGCGGCAATGTGATCAAAACGCGGTCGACGCTGTGTCGAGACATTCGTATCGAAGTTTGTGCTGAGTGTCATCCGTTCTTCACTGGTAAGCAAAAAATGGTGGACTCTGGCGGCCGAGTGGACAAATTCCGCCAGCGCTTTGGTGCGCGCCGCTTGACCAAGTAATTGGTGGTCATGAAGTTAGAGTATCACACATTTTCCTTCGCCAAGGCGCTATTGAGCGCCTTTTTTCTTCTTTATTTCGCATATTCGCATGCTGCGACGAGCGCCCTGTGCCCATTGCCGGAAGGGGGGCGCTGGGAAAAAGTTGCTGTGGTCAACGATGGCGATACCGTAACGCTTGCCTCAGGCATTCGGGTGCGCATCATCGGCATTGATGCACCTGAGATTAATTACCAGCATTTGGATAAGAGCGAACCTGTGGCGCTTGAAGCCCGTGAGCAATTAAAAAAACGCCTTGGCAAGCACATGAGAATTCGAGTAATTCCAGGGCGCGAGGCCGAAGATCGCTATGGTCGGTTGCTGGCTCATGTTGCTTTCGAAGATGGTGTTAATCTTGCTGCGTGGTCGCTTCGTCATGGTTGGGCCCAATTAATGATTATTCCTCCGAATGATGACCACTGGCAATGCTATCGCCAGCAGGAATTGTTGGCGCGTCGAGAAAAACGAGGGATTTGGCAACATTCGTATTACTTACCTAAACCGGCAGCGTCAGTATCGGCTAAGCATACCGGCAGTATCCGGATTCGAGGCGAAATTACACGTGTCATTGAAACACGCCGCTATCACTGGTTGGTTTTGGATGGTCGTGTGCATCTCGGCATTCGTCGTCATGACGACAAACGCTTTCCCGAGGATTTTGAAACTTTCTGGTTGCATAAACGAATTGAAGCGGCCGGTTGGTTGTATGCGAGTCATGGCAAATTGCGAATGAGAATTCGTCACCCAGCGCAAATTTTGCTGTTGGACAACGAAAAAGATCACTGATCGGGCCTTATCTCAATAAGTGTCTATAGTAAAATAGAGCGACCTAATAAAATATGTGTCGTGATTTAGCCGCCACACCACGCAAAAGGAGCTATCGTCATGGCGAAAACGCCTCGACAAGCCGCGTTGGATTATCATGAGTTTCCGCGTCCCGGGAAGTTGGCCATTGAAATCACCAAGCCAACCGCCACCCAAAATGATTTGGCCCTCGCGTACAGCCCCGGGGTGGCCGAGCCAGTACGGGAAATCGCTCGCGATCCAAATGATGCGTATCGCTACACCAATCGCGGCAATTTGGTGGGCGTCATCACCGATGGAAGTGCCGTGTTGGGTTTGGGCAATGTCGGTCCTCTGGCAGGCAAGCCAGTCATGGAAGGCAAAGCGGTTTTGTTTAAAAAATTTGCCGATATTGATGTGTTTGATATCGAAGTCGCCGCAGAGTCGCCGCAGGCGTTCATTGAAACGGTCAAACGTATCGCGCCCACATTTGGTGGCATCAATCTTGAGGACATCAAGGCGCCCCAGTGTTTCGAAATCGAGGAAGCGCTGAGTGAGCAGCTCGACATCCCGGTATTTCACGACGATCAACATGGTACCGCGATTATCATTGCCGCAGGATTGCTTAATGCGCTTGAGATCAGTGGTAAAGAGCTGAAGGATATTCGCGTTGTATGTCTTGGCGCAGGCGCGGCGGGCATTGCCGCCATGCGTCTGTTGGTCAGTCTTGGCTTGCCGCGTGAAAACGTTTACATGGTGGATCGGCAAGGTGTGATTCATACCGGTCGCCGTGATCTCAACCCATACAAGTTTGCTTTTGCCAACAACACCGACAAACGGACTTTGGCGGATGCGCTTGATGGGGCAGATGTGTTTGTGGGTGTGTCTGGCGCCAATCTGGTCTCTGCTGAGATGTTGGCGTCCATGGCGCCGAATCCAGTGGTGTTTGCGCTTTCCAACCCAGATCCTGAAATCGCATGGGAATTGGCACACAAAACCCGCAAAGACTTAATTATGGCCACCGGTCGTTCTGATTACCCGAATCAGGTCAACAATGTCCTTGGCTTCCCATACATATTCCGCGGCGCACTGGATGTCCGAGCGCGGCGAATTAATCAGGAAATGGAAATTGCTGCGGTGCATGCGATCCGCTCACTTGCGAAAGCGCCGATCCCTGACGACGTTAAGCATGCCTATCCTCACCTTGAGGGTATTGAATTTGGCCCCGCTTATATTATCCCCACGCCATTTGACCCTCGTTTGCGAGAGAGGGTGCCAGCCGCGGTGGCCTATGCGGCGGTCAAAAGTGGTGTCGCACGTTTACCCTATCCGTCACATTACCCGCCACCGCCAGAGCTCGGTTAAAAGATATCGGTGCCGTTCGTGGTATTTTCATCCTTACGTGGCGTTTCAAGCGGCGCTTCGAGCTGGTCGTTGGCGTATTCAGTGGGCACATGTTCCTTCCGGAAAATTTCAAAGATGGCGTCTTGCTGATGACTCGGCGCCAACTTCCCGGTCTTGGGATCGATACGTACTGAGACAATGCCATCGGGCAAGGGAATGTCTTGTTCGGGAAGGTGTTTGGTTACAGTTTCCATAAATTGTTGCCAGATTGGCAGTGCGGCCTTGCCGCCGTATTCATTGTTGCCCAAACTACGGCTGGCATCGTCAAATCCAACCCAAGCTGTGGCGACAATGTTGCCGGTAAAGCCTGAAAACCACGCATCCCTCGCATCATTGGTGGTGCCGGTTTTGCCGCCAACATCCTTACGTGTCAACAGTGGGCTATGGGTACGATTGAGCTGACGCCAAGCGGTGCCACGGCGAATCACGTCTCTTAACATGGAGCGCATGATGTAGACATTTCGCGGATCAACCGTCTGTGGTGCCCATTGCGCCGGGTCGACTGGATATTTTGGACATACCTCCCAGTCGTTGGCTAGGCGATTTGGCGAATTTTTCTCGATGCTTTCGCACCCACGGCACACAATTTTGGGCTCACTCATGGCCAACCAGTTGCCATGGCGATCTTCGATGTGATCGATGAAGTAGGGAGACACCAAATAGCCGCCATTGGCGAAAACGGCATAGCCGCGGGCGATTTCAAGCGGGGTGAGCGAGGCTGTGCCGAGCGCAAGCGATCGGACGCGAGGCAGTTGGCTGCGCGGCAGACCAAAGCGCTCAAGATAGTCGATGGCGTAATTAAGGCCGATGGCTTCAAGCAGACGCACCGAGACCAGATTGGTGGACAGCCGCAGTGCTTGTCTGAGTCGAGTGGGGCCTTTGAATTTGCCAGAGTCGTTTTTGGGGCGCCAAATGGTTTCATCGGCCCGATCGATAAAGGTCACCGGCGCATCATTGATGACGCTGGCAGCCGTGAATCCTTTCTCCAGTGCTGCCGAATAAATGAAGGGCTTAATGTTGGAACCAGGTTGTCGGCGAGCCTGAGTGACGCGGTTAAACTTTGATAGGTAAAAATCAAAACCGCCCTCGAGCGCAAGGATGGCGCCATCGTTCGCATCTAAGGCGACAAAAGCCGCCTGCGCAGCCGGCACTTGCGCCAAGACCAGACGGCCGTCTGCAAAACGATAAAGCTGAACCAGATCGCCAGGCGCCACAACGTC
>RFGJ01000521.1 GCA_003696665.1 Gammaproteobacteria bacterium
ATAGTCGGGCTCGATGGATTTCAGCCGCTGCGGCAGGTTGATCCACAGCTGGATGCCCGCGGCGGCCGATTCCGGCATCTCCGAATGGGTGATGCCGCGCCCGGCCGTGAACCGCTGCGCGCCGCCCGCATGGATCGTGCCTGCATTGCCAAGGTTGTCCTTATGGTGCATCGCGCCGGAAAACAGCCAGGTGATGGCCTCGAAGCCGCGATGCGGGTGCGGCGGAAAGCCGCCGCCCGCGATATCGAAATGATCCCACAGTACGAAGGGGTCGAAGTGGCGCAGGCCCGGCACCGGCATCAGCCGCTGCACGGTCACGCCGTCGCCTTCGGGCACAAGCTGACCGAAGTGGATGGCTATCATTGTTTCAACCATTCATTGAACAAATATTTGTATGCTTGGATTAGAGCCGCGTCATCGGGGTCTCTGGAATCAAGTTCCAAATGACGAATCTTTCCAAGGTAATCTGAGTTCAGCGATTCGAAGTTCTTGATATCCAGAGGGAAACAGTCGTCATAAACAATCCGTTCAATTACCTCATCGAGTCGGGGTACTCCAATGCCTTGGTATTTTTTCAATGACTCAACCACGAATTTTTTGAATGATGTTGAGAATCGAGAAAGAGTTCGAGAAATGGGAGTTTTTGGCTGAAGGATTGCAAGGGCTGTCTTTCCAGGCCAGTACCAGCTCCACTCGCTGTGATCAAAGCAATGCCACCCGACTTGCTCAGCGTAAGCTCTGAGGCTTGAAAATTTTTCTTTCCATTCTTCAGAATGAAAATCTGCGTAAGGCTGGATAACCAGTGAAGAACAGAACGCGTAGAATGTCCCAGATGCTAACGGTGCCAAGTGGTAAAAAAATTCTTCATGGTCGCTATAAGGTGGATCTATACGGCCTTGTCCCTTCCAGATTGCTTCCTGAACTTCCTTTGAATCAATGTTCAATGCATGCTCCAAGTCTGGCGGACATATTGTTTTTCCAGAAAATTTATAATTCATATATAGGGCATCATGAGAAATGCCCAAAGAAAATGCACGAATAAACTCTTCTCTAACAATCGCTCTCAGTTTGCTTTTTTTATCTTTACCGTCATCAACGCCGGAGGAAATAATCTCCTCCAATTCCGCCATGGCTTTTTGGGCTCTAATATTCGGAACGATAGTATGAAAAATGGGGTTCCCTATAGATGGGTTTCTATCAGCTTGAGCGATAAGCCCCCTCACTAGTGAAACCATTTCTTCGCTAGGAACATCAAACCATTCTTCTCCTCCACTTCCTGATTTTCTGGGGCTGAAATACGCCTTGATAGACCGTTCTACTGCACGGGCATCATTTTCACTTAGATTGAATGTTTCCACCAATCTCCAATGTGGATTATGAGTGTCGTATTCTTTTAGTCGCTTTTCTAGCTTGCGGGATGTGATGCCAATTTTGCTTTTTGATCCGTCAGCAATGATATAAAGCGTATAACCCATGGGATTCTCTCAGATTCCAAGCCTCGGCCCCTTGGGCACGATGCGCGAGGGATTGATCGAGGCGTGCGAGTAGTAATAGTGCTGCTTGATGTGCTCGAAATCGGTCGTGTCGCGAAAGGCGGGGATGGCCCAGAGGCGCTTGAGGTAGCGCCACAG
>RFGJ01000522.1 GCA_003696665.1 Gammaproteobacteria bacterium
AGTTGCGCGGGCGGCTTGATTGTGCTATGATTTCATTGCCACGCGCCCGCATCGCGTGTGCCACCGCCGGGAGTGCGCCAACACCCCGGCTTTTTTGTTTCGGTTTAGTATAGCATAAAGCCATCGTATTGAGCGATGCTTGAAAATAGTTTTTTCAGCCTATGGTGTTGGATATGCCCGGTTTTATTTCATCGTGGTGCAAAACGTGCTATATCCCCCCTGAATTCAACCAAAACAGGAGGTATGCGCCATGATGTTACACACTCTTGTCGAAAAGTTCTTGTTGTCCTACAAAGGGGTTTATGCCCCTGCTACCGTCAAATGGTACGAGAACCGTCTGAAACCTTTGCTGAAAACTCTGGGGGAGAAGAATATAGAAGAAATTACCATTGACGACTTGAGGATGTTGTACGTCAAAATGGCCGAGCAGACGCAGACCTATACGGAACACCCCCACGCGGGGAGAAAGCCAACCGAGAAGGGATATTCAAAGTATTCCCTGCACGCTTTCGTGCGAGCCTGGAAACGTTTGTTCAAGTGGGCAGTGGAAGAAGGACATCTCAAAATCAGCCCTGCCGCCCATTTACAGAAGCCACGCCTGCCTCAGCCAAATCCGAAGGTCATTTCGCGGGATGATGTCATCAATTTACAAAATGCCGCCCTGAAATTCTCCACACACCCTGAGCGTGACTATGCAATTATTCGCTTTTTGGCTTCTACGAATGCCCGCGTGGGAGGCGTGGCCAGATTGCAGTTGACAGACCTGGATATAGAACATAGAATCGCACGAGTACGAGAAAAGGGGAAAGGAGGAAATGGCAAAGTACGCCCCGTTTTCTTCGATGAAGAAACGGCAGACGCTCTCAAGGCGTGGTTGGAAATCCGGGATAGAGATGACAACTTGGTCTTTGGTATCGGTACGGCAGGCATCTATCAGATGTTGAAGCGATTATCGAAGAAGGCTAGATTGACCGGACCCTATAACCCTCACGCCTTTCGGCATGGCTTTGCCAAAGGCGTATTGGAGCAGGGAGCCAACCTTGCTCAGGTCAGCCAAATGATGGGACACTCAACCCCTACTGTCACCGTGGAATACTATGGACAATTTGCCACCCGTGAACTCCAGGAATTTTACGACCGTTACTGTTGGTTGAAGAACACATCCTCGAAAACGGATGCCGACAAACAACCCTGATTCAGGCGGTATTGAGGTGATTTTACTTTTAAGCCATTGGTTGCAGGTTCGAGTCCTGCCGCGCTCACACCAACCCGCCCTTCAGGGCGGGTTTTTTTTCGAGTATGCCCATGGATGTTTATTC
>RFGJ01000523.1 GCA_003696665.1 Gammaproteobacteria bacterium
CACAACCTGAACCAGGCGACTGCGGACACCCAGACCGGGCAGCCCTATCTGCGTGGCAACTGGATCGGCAACCCCTATCCTGAGGACGGTGCGCCGCAGGCCGGGACCACTTACACCACCCCGAATAAATTCGGGCGTGTGCCGCGAGGCGGATCCATTCACAATGAGACCGGTGGTTACCAGATCGACCAGAACAACGGCAACCCCAATATCTGGACGGCTGATGAGTTCGGCGGACTGTGCGAACTCTGTCACGGTAATGGTGACGGTACCTGGACAGCTTCGGAGATCGACACGATCAACAAGTTCGGCAACGCCGCCAACGCCTGGGTTGGCACCAATGGCCATTCCGCTGCTGTCAAGGGCGGTGGAGACAGCGTTGCTGCGAATATTTATCGGGAAAGTTACCGGACTGTGACCCTGACGCCGACTACCAACACCGACTACCAATACGCCGATATCCCGCGTATGGCATATCAGCACCAGTCGAGCCGAGGAGCGGGTATCCGTGACTGGAACAAAAACAGTGGCGGTGCAGGTAAGGGGTTTGATTATAGTCCGATGGTTTATGTTAACGGTAAAGAAACGCGTGCCTTTAACGATTACGATTGGGGAGCAACGACGGACGACGGTACGACCGACCCCAATTTCCATAACTTTACCTGTTCCAAGTGTCACAACCCACATGCATCGCGTTTGCCAAGGTTGATGATTACTAACTGTCTTGACACCAAGCATAATGATTGGGATGACAACTATGTGTTGACCGCCCCCAAAACAAACCTTGATGGCGGTTCGACTATCACTGCCAATAGTCCAAACGGCAACGTTCAGCTCTCCAACGCTACATCGGCGCAGAACTGTCACCGGGTTAAAGATCCAGCCTTTAACAAAACCAATGTAAACACCGGTGGCTGGAACCTGGTAACCCCGTGGACCAACGAGGGGACGCCCGACAACGGCACCATTCAGTAGAAAGGACAGACCATGAAACGCTACAGCAAGCCGAAAGTGGTAGGGAGCGGCAGCGTCCATCCCTGCTGAGATGAAATAAGGAAATGAAGAAGGTGAAAGCCCGGGTCCGGTACCCGGGCTTTCTTCTTTCCAACTTCCGGGGTCAGG
>RFGJ01000524.1 GCA_003696665.1 Gammaproteobacteria bacterium
ATGCAAAAATCTTCGAATTGGGACAGTGCCCGATCAAGGTGCGGCAGGGACTCAATGCCTTCTGGCAGCTGGATGCGGACATGCATTTCGGGGATTCGCCAGCGCCCGTCAATGCGTTCTAAGTGGCCTTGTACTTCGGCGGTTAAGGTTTGAATCTCGCCTTTAAACTTGCGAATGGCAAACAATAAGCTTGCGCCTAGACAATTGGTGACGGCGGCAGCCAGTAGGCGTGCAGGGTTGGGGCCTGCCCCCTCGCCAAGTGGCGGTGGTTCGTCGGTGATGAGTTGGCCGAAATCACCGAAGTCCACTTCAAACTTGTAATCCTTTAACAATCTCAGACTGACAGCAAAGGGATGCATTTTGTCACCTTTAAAAATTAGAAATAGCTAATATAAGTATGCCGATTTTTGCTGTCTGCGCAAGCACTGTTGCGCTATGAACGCATTTCACTGCCGGGAAAGCCAAGCTGACGCCATGCTTCGTACACCGTGACGGCCACCGCATTGGATAAATTCATGCTGCGTGAGCCAGGTCGCATCGGCAAGCGCAGCCAATGACGGCGACCAATGGCCTCGAGAATTGGTAAAGGGAGGCCTCGTGTTTCCGGACCAAAGATTAACAGATCACCTGCCTCGAATTGCACGTCGAATGGGGCCCGTTCGCCTTTGGTGGTCAATGCCCATAGGCGACTGGCTTGAGTCGCCTTCAAGAGTGAATCCCAATTTTCGTGCACCTGGATGCGGGAGTATTCGTGATAGTCAAGACCAGCGCGTCGCAATCGTTTGTCATCAAGCTCGAAGCCCAGAGGCTTGACCAGATGGAGTGGGAAGCCTGTGTTGGCCGCTAAACGAATGATGTTGCCGGTGTTGGGTGGTATTTCTGGTTGATAAAGCACAATCTGTGGCACATCCATTACTTATGCCCCCCAGAAGGATGGTGTTTGAGTTTTCGAGTGACGGTATTGCGTCCCCAACCCAGCCACTCGGCTGTCTGCTGACGATGCCCGTTGGTAAATGCCAGCACTTCGCTTAACAGCAAGTGTTCAATGCTTGGCAACAGCTTGCGGATGGCATCGCGATCTGACTGTTTGAGAAGGCGACGGATTTCGGCGCGCAATGCCGTCTGCCAATCCACTTCAGCCGACGCTACCGTGTTTTGGTATTCGGCTGGCAAATCCGACAATTGGATCAATCGCCCGGAGACCATCACGGTGAGCCATCGGCACAGGTTTTGTAGTTGACGCACATTGCCTGGCCATGGAAATTGTTGCAGACGCGCCATGGCGCTAGCATCAATGCGTTTTTTGGGCATCCCCGTTTCTTTGGCAGCGGCCTCCAGGAAATATTCGACGAGCTCTGGAATATCGTCGGTTCGTTCGCGCAAGGGTGGGAGCGCCAGTTGTACGACGTTCAGGCGATGATAAAGATCTTCACGGAATGCGCCCTGCTGGACACGACTTGTCAGATCTCGGTGGGTGGCTGCAATGATGCGAACATCGGCAGTCACGGGATGGCGTCCGCCGACACGGTAGAATTGGCCTTCTTGCAGCACACGAAGTAGCCGCGTTTGCGCGGAAATCGGCATGTCACCGATTTCGTCGAGGAATAGTGTCCCACCAGTGGCCGACTCGAATAGCCCAAGACGACGTTCGTTGGCGCCGGTAAAGGCACCTTTTTCATGGCCGAAGAGCTCGGCTTCAATCAGTTCGGCAGGTATCGCCGCCATGTTGACGGCAACAAACGGCGCATGACGTCTGGGACTCGAGTGATGAATGGCCCGTGCCACCATTTCTTTTCCGCTGCCGCTTTCGCCGGTGATCAGTACCGTAACCTCAGAGCGCGACAACCGACCAATGGCGCGGAAGATGTTCTGCATGGCCGGTGAACGACCGATGAGACGCGTTGACGTCTCAGAATTTGTCATGGTCGTTGTTTCATCACTGATGAGGGCGCGTTCCACCAGCGCGATCAGTTCTTCTAAATCAAAGGGTTTTGGCAAATAATCGAAGGCGCCAGCATCGAAGGCGGCCAAGGTCGTTTCCAAATCGGAATGGGCGGTGATCAGGATGACGGGCAAATCACTGTCCTTTTCCTTGATCTTCTGGATAAAGGACAGGCCGTCGGTGCCGGGCATACGAATGTCGCTGATGACGACGTCGGGGCGTCTGGCAGTGAATGCCTGCCAGGCGGTTTCGGCATCCGCACAGGCGTGTACCGAGAAGTCGTGGTCTTCCAGCGCCGCTTCTATCACGCAGCGAATGGATTCATCATCGTCGACCAGCAGAATGTGTTTTTGAGGTTTGCTGTTCATGATCAGTTATCGGCATATAAATTGAAAAACAGGTGCCCTCGGCACTGGTTTGGCATTGGATGGCACCGCCTTGCGACACAATGGCCTGGTGGGCAATGCTGAGCCCAAGGCCAAGACCGTTCGGGCGCCCCGGATTTAAGGGGGCGAACAGATTTTTGTACACGTGCTCTGGCAATCCGGGGCCGTTATCTGCGATTTCGACACGGATCGCGGTTCGATGCGCGACATCGCGAATGATCACCCCCCGCGCAATGCGCGTTGTGATACGAATTTCTCCTCCTTGACCGGCGAGCGCTTGAATTGCGTTTCGCAACAAGTTCAGAATGGCCTGATAAAACGCATGGCGGCGAAACGCGATGTCGGGAAGGCTCGGATCGTAGTCACGCCGTATGGTCAGTCCCGGCGGTTTTTCCATTAGCACCAAGGCAAGCGCCTCTTCAAGCACCTGATGGACATTACCGAGTACTTTGGGTTCCCGTTGCCCATGGCCCAATAGTCGTTCCACCAGATCGGCCAAGCGATCCACTTCGCGAATCACAATGTCGGTCAACCGGCGTTCTGACGGGCTGATTTTCTTGGCCAGCAGTTGTGCGGCACCGCGGAGTCCGGCGAGTGGGTTGCGAACCTCGTGTGCTAAGTTGCGCAGCACATGATGCATGGCACTGTCCGGAAGTTGGTTGGCCTGGCTAAGTAACAAACCCGTGGGGGCTAAATGCTGAATTTCGACAAGAAACTGATGCGGATCAGACTTCAATCTGGAGACCGCAATATCGGCGGTCAAGGTGCGCTGTGCGTTTACTCGAATGGGGGCCTGATGTAAGTGACACCGGTTTTGCTGTTGCAGAAGCACTTGCAAGCGCCGAATGGTAAATCGAGGGACCTTCAGCCAATGTCCTACATGCTGTCCTCGCAGGTAACGGACGGATTGTTGCAACAGTTGTTCTGCAGCCGTATTGGCATCGACGATGTGCAGGCGAGCATCGATCAGTATGATCGCTGTGGCCAGATCATCGATGATGGGCAGCGATGACAAAGGGGGTGTCGTGTTCATGCGCGACAGCGTATCACAACTGCGCCCAACATGCACCATGTTGGTGCATTGATAAAATAAATCAATTGCCTAATTCTGGTGCATTGGTTGGTACGGGTTTTTGCCGCGTTGCAAGTGGGCAGGCATTGGAGGGCCAGCTTTGGGATAGGGGCCGGTTGGCTGATGGATGGACGGTCGACGCACATAAAATGTCGAGGTCTTTTCCTTGACGGTTTTTCTTTTCTGAACGTCGCGGATGATCACTCGAAGTTGATGAGCGCCACGATCGAGATTGTCGAGGGTGTATTGGGTGACATGACCCAATGGCTTGCCATCCAGATACACCTCCAATTGATATTGCTTGGGCAAATTTCCAGTCAAGCGAATTCGAATATCGGCTTTGCCAATGTTATTGTCTAGCCAACTGTCGTGCGGCGGCGATACGATTTCAATATCGGGAACGGGGGGGGCTGCGTCTTTGTCAAGGCCGCTTTCTGTGCCTGTTGTAAGCGGTTCCAGCGGTTGAAGCGAGGGCGCGCGATAGGTCTGTGCTTGAGGCACTTCGATCACTTCGTATTTGCCGTGTTTTGGCGGGGTGTCGGAAATCACAATGCGGCCATTGGCGTCACGCCATCGGTACAAAAGCGCTTTGGGCGCTTTGGCCGATGGTTTTTTTGCGGATATGGATTGGCTTGGTTTGGAGGATTCGCTTGCCGCCGTTTCATCCTTGATGACCGGATCGGCCTGAGCGGTCAACAACCAAGCGAACAACAGTGTTGAGAACACAGCGCCTCCTAGTGAATTTCGCCAACTTTCAATATCTTCATCGCGTTCGTACCACCCAAGATGCCCATGTGATCGCCTTTGGTCAAGATCACATAATCGCCATCGTGAACCAGACCACGCTTTTCCAATTCTCGGACGGCCAGCTTGTTGACATCATGCCTGGCCAACACTGTGGGATCAAACGGAATCGCCTGCACGCCGCGGAATAACGCCACACGACGCAAAGTGTCTTCACGTCGCGTCAAGGCAAAAATTGGGATGCCGCTCCGTATCCGACTAAGCCAAAGCGGGGTGGAACCCGATTCGGTCAAGCATAGGATGGCTTTCAGCCCTTTGAGGTGATTTGCGGTATACATGGTGGCCATGGCGACCGCTTCGTCGATTCGCTGAAATTCAACGTCGATACGGTGTCGAGATGTCTGAGCACGTTTTTGTTTTTCAGCGCCAAGACAGGCGCGTGACATGGCTTCTATTACTTCCACCGGGTAATCACCAGTGGCCGTCTCAGCTGACAACATGACGGCATCAGTGCCGTCTAACACCGCATTGGCCACGTCAAAGACCTCGGCTCGGGTTGGGATTGGGCTGTGTATCATGGATTCCATCATTTGGGTGGCGGTGATGACAACGCGATTGAGGTGTCGGGCATGGTGAATAATTTTCTTTTGCACACCGATGAGTTCCGCATCGCCAATTTCAACGCCCAAGTCACCACGTGCCACCATGACAGCGCTGGAAGCTAGGATCATTTCGTCAAGCACTTTGTCGTCATTCACGACTTCTGCGCGTTCAATTTTTGCGATGATGCCGGCATTGCTGCCAGCTCGGCGAAGCAGAGTTTCCGCTTCACGAATGTCGTCGGCACTCCGGGGAAAACTGACCGCGAGATAGTCAACACCAATTTCGGCGGCCAGCGTGATGTCACTTCGGTCCTTATCGGTCAAGGCTGGTGCCGATAGCCCGCCACCGAGCTTGTTGATGCCCTTGTTGTTTTTCAACAGACCGCCAAGTTGCACAATGGTTTCTATCCGGGGGCCATCGAC
>RFGJ01000525.1 GCA_003696665.1 Gammaproteobacteria bacterium
ATCAGTGGTCCCGGCGAAATAAGACACCTCGTCCAAGGCCCGGCTTACGTCTGGGCTGTTCTACACGATCGTAGGATCAGAAAAAATGATTGGTAGAGCGATGGAAAGACAAATGGGTCAGGCTTGACAAACCTGCCTCCCCAATTTGCTGCGGCCTGCCCCCGAACAACGAACAGCCCCACCGAAAAGATTGTGCCGCTCCCCCAACCCCATCAACCGGACATGTTGAAAGTACCACCGAAAAGACCTCCTTGCTAACCAGAGGCAGGTTGCATCTGTATAACCATGCCGGAAGTCGGACCGAAGTTTTCAGAAAAACACGTCTCGTGCCAGATGCCGTTATCCAGCTTCACTGGGGACATCCCAAGGATCCTTTCCTTGTCGGAAACATAGCGATCATCTCCCCTCTGGAAATACCGAAAACATTCGCTAGCCATATTAGAGCCATATCCAAGGACAAAAGCCTTAATGATGGCGGCGACGTTGTTGTGCCGCACATTGGAATGAATAGAGGTATGGTCGGCATCTTCAATCAGTATTTTCAGCACGTTGGGGTTGGCTGAATCGTTTTCTGTCAAATTCCCCAAACTTCGGTGGGCCACGACCCAATCTCCTTTGCCAACAAGGGCCAGATAGCCCACCTGCATGTTGAGGGCCTCCGGATTCCACAACTTCGGTTTATTGACCTTCAACCAAAGACGAAAAGGGGAACCGAGAGTTATGACCTTATCTACCGAAGAGGTCAGGTCATAGGACTCGACGGCACACCTGGCGACAATACCGCCGAGGCTGTGGCCGATAATGGTCACGCCCTTCCACCCCAAGAGTCTAAGAGTTAAAGCCAGATTCCTGGCGGCCCCTTCGACGATATAGGCCGGCAAATCAATGGCGGTAAGTGCCTTCAAAAAACCTGCTTTGGTGAGGCCCACCCCAATAGTCTTCAGAATGGAAACAGGGTCCGGCGTAGTGATAAAATCACTCAACCCAACCCTTTTTGCCTCGTTGACGCGACCTTGGTAAACCAGGTCATCCAGCGCCCACACCACGTCAAAGGCTCCACACCTAACAAGCTCTCTGCCAATTTCATCAAAAGCCATGTGTCCCGAAAGGATTCCATGCACCAGAACGGCTTTCCGCTTTCCATTGCGGGTGCCGGCCACAAACCTCAGGTTATAGGCCTTGTCGTGGTAAATGACCCTGTTGTCATAGTGCTCTGTGTCAATCCCCTCGCGACATTCAGAGCAGACCCCCTCTGCCCCCCTGAAACGTTCATTTCTAACCAACCACCTGTTATCAACATCGTCGCGTTCACAAATGTGATCGGAACAAAAAGTTCGGCCACAAACAGCACAAGTACTTTTTCCTGTAAAAAGACCACCTAGATTCTTACCACACCCAGAGGCGCTACAAGTCTTGACACCGGCTGCCTCCTCTTCTGGAATACCAATTTTTTGGTACTCCCCTGCGAGACAGGAGAAACAAAGGTGACCCTTTTCATCTATGGCCTTCTCAACTGCATCAAGCCCCTCTCTTGCTAAACAACCGACATAACTACTGTCACAAACATGTTCAACACAAAAATACTTACCGCAGCCACTACACTCGTACTTGCGGTGACGGAGGCCGAATTCGACATCACATTTTGAATTAGCGCACTTTGCCATGACTTCCCTCCCTAAACATTAAAACTTGCTGTGGTCCGCCCCCGAACATAGTCCTCCATGGGGCAATCCATCCGCGATTCAATTTTACCCCCAAAACG
>RFGJ01000526.1 GCA_003696665.1 Gammaproteobacteria bacterium
GGGAGTAAATCCTGCAAACAAAACAACCTGCACTCCCAATTCTGGGTGTTCTGCTTGTACAACCAATCAGTCGATTTTGACAATTCAGGCGACATCAGCCGCAGCTGGGAATAGCTATTATGTTCGCTGCTGGGCGCATACATCGGCGGGTTTTCCCTATGATGGTTATTCGACAACAAAAACAATCACGGTGAATCCGTTACCTGCTACTGGGGGGAATAATTTACTTACCCTGACGGGCGTTACTTAGTTTTAGATACATATGATAGTTCATAAACATCCAGATAAAAGCGTTAGGGAAGCTGGTAAGAAGTTAATGGACCTGAAGAGGAAAAATCCGATGGTCTATAAGCAGGTTTTTCGTCACTTAATTCTTACCGACCTGTGGTTTCTGATTAGAGTGGTGTTGGGCTGGCACTGGTTTGATGAGCACCTGCACGGTAAGATTTTAATGCGTCATTGGTTTGGGAATCGTGGCGAAAAGGAAGAACGGGACAAGTTGACCCTAATTCCTCGTGGACATATTAAGACAATGATGCAGCAAGCTCGGCTTGTGCAGTATATATTAAGGTTTCCCAATCGGGCTGTTTTAGTTGCGTCTGGTACAGAGGATTTAGCCAAGGATGTTGGGCGGGCGATTAGCACTATATTGAAGGACAACAAGATTCTTCAGGAGCTTTTTCCTGATATTTTGCCCAACTCAGATAACCCGGCAAAGTTTTGGGGTGCTAAGGGATACTCACTTCCTAATAGAAAGCCTAGGACGGACCCAACACTTTATTGCTGTTCAACGAAGACAAACATTATTGGTCGGCATCCTGATTTAATCGTGTGGGATGATATTGTGGTTGATAGAAATAATAATCCGGCCGGCCGAAAGGAGGTTTTAAATTTTGTTAATCAGTGTAAAGCTTTGCTTCCTCCTCATGGATGGATAGAGGCGCTGGGGACTCGTTATAGTGACGCAGATATTTACAATGATATTATTGAAAAGAAGGTTTTGGGGAATCGCGGGTATTTTGATTGCCTGATAATGAGCTGTTATAAAAACGACGACCCGAATCAGGGCCCGATTTTCCCGTCTAAGGTACGTTGGAATGCTCCGCCAGATTGTGTTTCGGGTTTTAGTATTGACCTTCTGGAAAGAAAACGAATGGACATGGGGGCGTTTTTCAATGCCCAGTATAGAAACGATCCGGTTCCTGAAGAGGAGCAAATACTGGATTGGCGTAATATTCAAACCTATAAGAAGGGGGAGGAGCCGCCATTTTCTAAGTGTTTTAATGTAGCAATTGAGATAGAAGGGGGCGGTAAGCCAATATACGAGGTAATAAAGGAATATGCCGAGGAGATGTCCATTGACATTCCACTACTTCCCATTAAGCGTCGTCGCCAGGTGGGGGTGAGTAAGCATGACAGGATAATATCGGGTCTTGAGGCCATAGTTAATAATGGTCGTCTTTTTCTGCAGGACTGGATGTTCGGTGAGGATATTCATGACACAGATTCCCTGGTTTATGAAATCAGGAGAATCGGGGCGGCAAAGCACGATGACATTGTGGACTGTTTAAACAACATTCAGGAATACCTGGTTAAGGACCTATATCCCGCAAAGGGTCAGCCGGCGGATATGTACATGTCGGTGGACCTTGCCTATTCGGAGAAGAAAACTTCAGATTACACGGTTATTATGGCTGTGGCTGTTGACTCTGACGGTCAATATTGGGTTCTTGATTATGACAGATTTAAAATTAAAAGCCCTCGGGGAATTGCTGAACGTGTGATTCGTTTCTACAACAAGTGGAATGCAGTTGCCGTTGGTGACAATGCAGATTTTCGAGGGAAGAATTTTGCAGCGACTTACAACTTTTCATAGGAGGATGAAATATGCCTAAGGATATAGCACAGGTCAAAAGAAGTAAGCCCCCGAAGGGTGCTGGACCTAAAATAATTCAGAACGATCAGATGATGTATAAGCAGGGATCTTCCACTAGGAAGAATCCTAAGCCCAAAGAGCATGTAGTTGAATAGGAGACAGGGCCTTGTCACGTTCTGACAGAGAACAAAAAATTGTAAATGCAATCAATAAGATTGTAAAGGACCACGAAGAAGAGACGACAGAGTTTCGGGCCCGTGCCCGAGAAAACTACCTTATGTTTGTTAAGGGGTCTCGTTTTAAGGGTAAGGAACCGTGGCAGGCCCAGTTTTCTATTAATAAGCTTGAGTCATCAATTAGGGTTGCGGCCGGCAGGCTTAAATCTATTCTAATTAACAATCCTAATTGGTTTAGTTTGGAGCCGAGAAATCCTGATAACCCTGTTGCGGTGGAACTCGCTCAACCCCTTGAGCGGCTTTTAAAGTATTATCTCGATACTGCACGCTTTACCAGGGTTGCCGGCACGTTTATCCTTCAATCTCTTATTTCCTTGGGGAGCATTGTTGTAGGATGGCGACAGAAGCTTATTCCGAATCCTCGTTACATATTAGAGGAAGCTGAAAAGCTTAGAGCAGAACAGCAGCGCAAGCTTGCCAATCGGGTTGACAACCCTGCTCCTCCGCCTGAATTACCTTCGGATGATTTTCTGAGGGAGTTGGATAAGGTTACAGATGAATTAATAGGTGACCTAACTGGAGAATCCACGAGTGCCTCGATAAAAACTCCTAAATTCATTCAGGTTGGTTGTTTAGATTTAAAGGTTCCTAATCCTGAGAAGGTTGGTTGGGACACGTCCGTGCAATATATGGATGAGTCGCCATTTAATTTCTTTAAAACCGAGGTTCCGCTTTGGTGGATTAGAGAACAGGCTAAAAATGGGGTATTTAAAAAATCAGCTGTTAAGAAAGTTTCGCAAAAAAGCTTAGATGCAAGTAGGGCTATTCAGCGTTCTGTTTATAATCGGGTTAATGATGCTAAGAAGGCTAATCTAATTCCTCTGACTGTGTATTTTGGTCCGCTTATAATAGACGATAAAGTTGAAGACCCTTATTACTATGCTGTAATAGCTCATGATAGTGTTATTTTGAAGGATGGCACTTATCCTTATTGGGAGCCCCCGGGCCATCAGCAAACGCCAATGGTTAACATGGCCCCACGTGAAGTTCCACAGAGAGCCACAGGCGCTGGCATTGGAGAAACGGCGGCTGGCCTGCAGAAGGCCTTTGATGCTTTGGCCCAGATCCAATTTGACCAAACTCTCTTTTCAGTTGCGGGGCTTAACATAGTTAACATCACTGACCTGGTTGATAAGAGTGTTATTGAAGAAGGAATTGAGCCAGGTAAATGGCTGGTAGTAAGGAATAAGCCCTCTGATGTTTTTGAGCGTGTAAAACTGACTAATGATGTTGAGCGTCAAGTGCTTCCCATGCAGGAGCAATTAAGACTTGGCATTCAAGAGTTGACACAGATTTCTGACCTGCTCTCAGGTTCTGCAAACCTAAGAAGCCGCACGTCGGCCACAGAGGTGGCAAACAGAACACAGGGCGCTGAACAGGCTGTTAGTGATATTGCAATTGACCTGGAGCAGGGCTTTTTGATTCCTACATTAGAGAAGTGCTTTGCCAGGGTTCTTCAGTTTGGGTTATTGGAGCTTGAGTCTAATCCGGAGATTAAAAACATTTTATCTCCTGCTGATATATCTAAGCTTAAAGACCTTAATGAATCTGATAGGATTAATATTCTAAATCAGTTTTATTCTTTTAAGATTCGTGGCTTTTCTTATAGTCCAAATAGAATAGAGGAGGTTCGAGTTTTAAATGAGCTTTTACAGCTTGCTAATTCTGGTGGTCCTGTTGGACAGCTTCTTCCGATGGTCGATGTACTTAAGGAGTGGTTTAGAAAGAATGATATGCCTGAGTTAGCGGATAAAATAAATCCCAACACTCAAACTGCTCAAATTACCGCAGAGAATCAGTTGCTCATTTCAGGGAAAGCTGTTCCTGTTAGTGAGAGTGACGATCATCAGTTACATATTGAACTTCAAAGTAGGTTGGCTGTGTCTGGCGCTGCCACACCTGAGTTGATGCAGCATTTACAGGCACATCAACAAATGCTTCAGCAGATTGAGGCCATTAAAGAGGAGCAGAAGCTCTTGGGGCGTACTAATGGAAGGGGCGTTACTCAATAACGCAAAGTAATTATGCAAAGAACCAAAGATGAACTAATGGCTGATAAGCTATCAGCCCTCCATGACAATAAGAATTTTCAAGATACCTATGGCAAATGGATAACCCAGGGGGTTGAACATTCCCGGATAAAGTTAGCCCAGGCCAGGGGGCTTGAAGATATGGCACGTGCACAGGGGGAATATAGTGCATTTTTAAGCTTAGTGCTTATGGCCGAACAGGTCTTTACAAGTGCTAAGTCGGCTAAAAATAAAAGACGAAAAATGATGGAGGCTGATGACAATGAGCGAAAATAATGAGCAGGTAGGGGCAGAGCAGTCCCAGACTGTTGAACAGGCAGATAATAGTGCTTCGACTACGGAGCAGGTAGAAGAGCAGAGCCCTCAAATTCCTGAGGAAAAAATTAAGGAAGCTGCTATTCAAGTTAAAAAGGCGCTTGAAAGTGACATAGAAAAAACGGCAGCCGCTAAAGCCGATGAGATTTTGAAAAATAAGCTTAAGAAGCTTGTTGGGGAAGAAGAGGAGCGTCCAAATCAGATTCACGAGTTTTTTGAAAAAGATCCGGAAACTCTTCTTTCTTCTCTTGTGGAGTTATCGACGCAAAAAGCCAAGGAGGAGATAACTGAGGCACAGAAAAAAGAGCGAGCTGCTGTAGAAGCTATAGCAGCTGTTGCGAGTGAGTATCCTGAGGTCACTGAATATGTGAATAAGGGATATGCTATAGCTCCGCTTGAGGAGATACAAAGGGAGCATCCTGAGTGGTCTTATGATAGACAGGTCAGGGCTGCGGTAGAAAAAATGGCACAGGATTTGAAATTGAAAAAGCTTTCAGATGAAGAGAAGCAGTTACGTGCCAGGCAGTCGGCTATCCCGCCAGTAGGTGGGGTACCAATGTCTGGTGGAGTTGATTTTAACCCAGAGGCATCCGCCCAAAATTTTGTGAAAGCCCTACAGGAGGCTCACAAAGCTAGAACTATTAAGGGCTATGCCAAAGGCAAATAGGAGAATAAGTAAAAATGGCAAATGATACCTGGGGAGGTATGTCGGCCTCCATTAACGTAAATGAGCTTACTGAGTTGGTGCGCCATGCGGCGCAGCCGCAGCAGGCCATGTCTCAGCTTGCTAACCCTCCGACAGGTAGGGCTTTAGGGCTGGGCCGAGGTGACACCGTTCAGTATACTTTCTTTCCAAACATGACCACATCTGGTGGTGAGCTGGATGAGAATGATACAATTCCGGCCGGTTCAATCACACCTGTGAAGGCGACCTACACCGTTAAGGAGTACGGTAATAGTCTAACATGGACTGGGAAGCTTGAGGATTTAAGCAGGCTCACCCTTGAGGACTCTTTTATGAAGGCCCTCATGGATGATATGCAGAAGCTTATGAATACGCAGGTTTATAATCAGGCTAAACTAACTGATTATAAGGCTGTGTTTAATTCGACTGGTGATGAGTTTGTAACCAACGGCACGCCCACCAAGACGGCGGATCAGGATTTAAGCTTAGCTAACCTTTCTTTTGTTAGAAGGAAGGCAAAGGCTAATAATATCCCGCTTTATGATGGTGAGTCGTATGTGTATGTTGCGGATATTGATTCGTCTCACTCCCTTCAGGATGATTCGGCCCTCACTGATATCCTTCGGGAGGATTCTGGTAGGGCTGCCCTTAATGGCGAGATTGGTCGTGTTAAGGGTTGTAGGGTTGTTGAAGACAATCACAAGCTGGCTAAGGCCACAGGCTCTCTTGGTGAGGGATTCCTGTTTGGCGCTGATGCGGTAGGACATGAGGTTGCCCTTCCTTGGGAGATTCGCAGAGAAGTTAAGGATTTTGGGCGTTCAATTGCTGTGGCCTACTATGGCATTATGGCCTGGTTTAAGATTATGGATCAGACCACTCACAGTCAAGAGCACATAATCCATGTAACATCTGCGTAATGTGATTAGATAGGGGGCTACGGCCCCCTATATATTTAGTTTCTTAATTAGGAGACCTTTAGAGATGAGTAAATATGCTAATTCGGTGCAGGCGAATCTCGATCTGGCTGCGCATGGAACGGCTGCTGATAATACAAATTTAGCAGCGGCTTGTATAGTTCCGGCCGGCAAGGAGATTGAGATATACAATCTGCAGTCATTTATTACAACTGGTTCTGGCGCTAGCGATACAATTGAGCTGGTGAGAAGTGATGATGCCACTACCCCTCTTTGTGATGTTGACATTAACACCACTGGGGTAAATGAATCATCTGCCTCGTTTCCGATTGTTGTATCCAACACAGGGTCATCTGATATAGCCCTGGTATTCCGTTCAAACGGTGCGTTGGGTAGCCCCGTGGGCAGTGTTATTGCACACTTTAGCAAGCCGGCAATAACATAATTAAGGAGTTAAATCTTGGCAACATATCAAACCCTACGTGATAGAGCTTTAGCCCTTACGGGCAATACAGGCGTCACGGATATCACCACGGTTGCCGAGTATGGACTCGAAGAGGCGATGAAGTATGTCGCCTCTCGGGTCTATCTTTTTGACCTTATTAAGAGCGCAACATATACATGGCAAAGTTCGGACACTTCCGTTTCTATTGAGGGAAGTTCTGGATTTAATGCATCGGACTATTCAACTCCGGTTAGGCTGTATGTGAATGACATTCCATATGATATGTTGGAATACTTCACATATAAGGACCTAAAGAAAATACCCGGTACAGAGAGACTTTATGTCACAGAAATAGACTCTGTTGATGCTAGACCTTCGAAGGCTTTTGCCATTAATCCCAGCAAAGAAATTGAATTAGACCCAGTGAGTGCTGGGGATGTTCTAACGTTGTACTACAAAAAACAGCCAGCTCCATACGGTGATGGCACGGGTACTCCGGAAATACCATCTGAGTATGATCACATCCTGGTTAATGGGGCGATTCTTTATATTCAAGCCTTTATTGAGATGCAGGAAGTTGGTCAACAGGGAGTTGTAAACATTAGGACTCTCTTATCGGCTTTAGATCCTGATATTAGAGAGCTCGATATTGAGCTTAATCATAAGCGTGCTCGCACGCATGCAAAAATAAGTCATAAGTTTTGGTTGAGGTAATAACATGGCAATCCAGCCCAAGAATGATACAGCCATAAAGGTTGACACTATCACGGAAAAAACAGCGAGTAATGGTGTTAGCATTGAGGGTGTTATATTAAAAGACTCTGCTATTAACTATGGTGGAACGTCTTCTGGCTCTGCTAACGCTCAGGCCATTACCTCTCCTGCTATATCTGCATATACAGCGGGTATGATGATAAGCTTTATATCCGGTTTCACTAATACAGGTTCCACCACATTGAATGTTAATTCATTAGGGGCTAAGACAATCAAGGATCAATTGGGCAATACCCTTCGGGCTGGCATGCTTCAGGCCAACACTCCTTATGTAGTTATTTATGATGGGACCGATTTTATTCTTCCAGTAAGGGGCGGTAGGCAGATAAAGCAAATAAGCCAATCAGCTGATGGTAGTCTTAGAACAACGTCCTCTACCACCTTCACGGCTATGAACGCTTCAATTAGCCTATCGCCTGTTAGCGGGGACTATGTAAAGTTAACTGCTAATTTATCATGTAGTGCTCCCAATCTTGGCGATACTATTACTTTTACATTTTATGAAGCAGGTAGTGCCGTAGGAACAAGCAGAATAATAGAAGTGCCTAGTGCCGGTAATAATGGACGCGAGTTTACTGTTTCGTTTAGTGAGTTACTAACATCACCAACAGTTGGCACTAACACTTATGATGTATATTGGAAGTCCGATAATGGAGTATTGGTGTCGTCCCGTTGGATAGATGTTACGGGGGAGGTTCTTGGGTAATGTCCTTTACCCCAGCCTATAGAGTTGTAGCCACAGACACTGATACTAATAAATTTTGGGTTGCCTGCAATATGCCATCTGCATCGGCTGTTAATGCGGTCGATATGGATGTGAACGGCATTCCCACTAAATTTTCCGATGGTATTGGCTTTATAGTCCCGACAGATTGCACGCTTGTTAAGATGTATTGTACAAGCATGGTTTCCGTTTACACGGCATCAGGGACCGAAAGTATAAAGGTGTCTAAGAATGGGACGGTGGTGTTAACAGCGACGTCATCTACTATAAGTGCGATAGGGAATTACAATTGGTCCACAACCGGTTCTGTGAGTTTTGCTGCAGGAGATAAAATTTATTGTGCCGATGCTTTATCGCTTTTGGCTAACTTTACTAGGCGTAGTGCAGCTGTTATGGAATTTTCTGTCACGGTGGTGTAAACATGGGCCTTTATAAACCGAACGAAAAAATCACAACAGTTTTTAGTCATCCTACAGCAAAAACAGGAATCACTAATTTTACAACTTATTTTTATTCAGATGGAAAGTCGCGAACGATTTCATCTTCAATTAATGAAATATCAAACGGATTATATGAATTTTCTTTTACCCCCGATGAGGAGGGGGTATGGGATGTATTTATTGAGGAGACGGGGGATTCAACAAGTAGGGTTGCTAACTCTTTTTTAGTGAAGTCAGTGTTCGATGCTAATGTAATGCAGAACGTTGGGGAGGAGAATTCACTCCCAGGGAATATTAGTTTTATTAGAAATACGTTAATAACTGTGGAGTCTTTATTGAGAAGCATATCATCTCAATTGCTTAGATTGTAGAAGGGGAAATGATACAGGAAGAAGAGTATATCGTTAGCGGTGGGTTACAAACCCTTAAGGCTGATATAGATATTGATGCTAACGTTGCCACTCGAGTTAATACCCTAGATTATCTTTTATTAAAAAACGCCCTACCTGACGTTAGAATTGGAGCTCTTGTGAAACGTTCCGGGTCTGTTAGCGAAGCTATTGGTGCAGTAACGGGCATTCCAAATGCAATGATAGAAAGACTTTCTGGGACGTCAACTGGATTATTACCCACTAAGAGAGAATTACTTTTATCGTTCTCCGGTTCTACATGGAAAACCCTTTCGTCGGGCTCCTGGGTGAGTGTGACTAAGTCAACCCACACTAGTTTTAATGCCACTAAACAATATCAATTCGCACAAATAGGTAATAATGTTTTTATTGCTGGCGGTAGACCAGCTAAATGGGGAGGGGTTGGAAACACTATTGAAAGGGTGGGAATCCCCGCACCTACATCGGCTCCTTCTTTAGCAGTTGGTTCAGCGACGGGCCTTACAGGGACCTTTCAATATATGTATACTTGGGTTAATTCCACAACGGGTCTTGAGTCCGATTGGTCTCCTTTAGGGTCTATCACTGTAAGTAATCAGAAGGTTGATATAACCCTTCCCACAACAGCTCCTGCAGCTGATGGTGTAGATACCAAGAGGCTTTATCGCACCTTTGATAATGGCAGCTTGTTTTATAAAGTAGCAGATATAGCGTTAGCTACAGCCACCTATACGGACTCCACGGCTGATGCGGATTTAGGCGCTGCATCTGATAGCCTGGGGAATAAAGCCCTTCCACCAGAGGATGTATTTATAATAGAGGCTTTTAATAATCATATTTGGATGGTTGATGGGAGCAACCCTTATCTACTTAAATATAGTAAGCCATATATTGGAAACGACAACGATTTAGAGTATTTTCCAACTACAAATGTTATTAAGTTTGATGCACCTATTACAGGGTTGGCCAGAACGCCTGGTCGACTTTATATTTTTCATCCTCGAGGGATTAGTGCTTTAAGCGGATTTAGTAACGCTGATTTCACAGTAGCGCCGGTGGTAAAGGGGGTTGGTACTGTTTTTCCAAATTCAATTCAAGTGCACGGGCAGAGCGTCTTCTTTTTGTCGGAGTCTGGTGTTAAGGAATTTAGCGGTGGTATAAAAGACGTTTCTTTGCCAATTGATAGGGAGTTAATCCCAATACTAGAGTCGGAATACAACAATAATGTTTATGTGTCCAGTGCTTGGAACACTCGTTATAAACAATATGTGATTAGCATATCAGCACAGTCTACTGCAGGCGCTCCTTGGATAGTTTCAGACACTGGAGTTGTCGCAGATTGGGTCGATTCTTCCACTGGACTAGATGCAGAATGGGAGGATGCTCTAAGTCCTGGTAGCGAAGAAGTTAATCGATTTAGGATGTGGGGGTATAATCCTGTAATTGGCACATGGACAGAGTATTCATTTTCACAGATATCAGATTTAAATAACGCTGGGGCATATGCCACCTTTTTATATCATCCGCATCCATCGAGTGATTCATTGGACCCACTTCAAGATGTAACATATTTAGGTTTTTTCGATGGCACTAATGCTAGTGTCTTGGGGTGTTTTAAGAACAATGCATCGAAAGATGATAGCTCTAATGTTGTAGCTGAGGTTTTAACCTCACAAATTTCTCCAGGAAGAGATGGTGGAGGATATAAACGGTTTATAAGCCTTGTGTTTAAGGGGGCCTATTTAGACCCATCGAATAATGGCAGTAGCTTGCAATATGTTATGGATTTAAGCGATCCGCATATTAGGGGCTTTGTCTCATCTCTCAAAAACTTTCAGGGAGGTGGGGACAGAAAGGTCTTCACTACACAAAAGGGGAGATTTGTTCATTTGTATGTAAAAGATGATACGGCAAATTCTGATAATATTATGTTACAAGATTTTTCAGTTCAGTTTAGGGAATTAAAGCAGAGAGAGGGAAGATAAAATGGCAGCAGGTGTAGCATTTTCTAGCCCCGATGGGAAAACCATTCAACAGATTAATGAAGAGGCTAGAAGGAAACAAAAAGAGCAGCAGCAGTTAGATTTTAAGAATAGCTTTAATCAAATACAGGGATTAGTGTCTCCTCTTGTGGGGCAACCTCCATCCACTGGTGATGGTTTATCCTTAAGCGATTTAGCTAAACAGGCCACAGAAGGCAGTATTCAATCATTTGACAGGGCTGCTAACCGTCTTAGAGAAAGGCTTGAGTCCCAATCTGCCGCAGCCAAGGATACCCTTTTGTCTCAAAATTTGGGAAGAGGGTTAGGAGCATCGGGCCTAACAGCTCAGGGCCTTACCAATCTTGAGTTAGGAAAGTTAGGCGCTCTTTCTGATGGCCTTGTAGGCCTTGAGTCTCAATTTGAGAGAAGCAGGCTTCAAGGGATACAGGAGGCTATTAATGCTTTACAATCCCAGCATTCCAGTGATTTAGATTTTAGAAAATTATTAGTGAATAGTATTATTAACCTACTTCTTGGCGCTAAAGGAATTGATGCAAACATTTTAGCCGCAGCAAGTAAGGTGGGAAGCTTTTAAGGA
>RFGJ01000527.1 GCA_003696665.1 Gammaproteobacteria bacterium
ACCATTGCTCACGAGTGCCTATTGGGTGACGATGTCCGCATTCAGTCAGGCACCGTGATTGGATCGGATGGGTTCGGTTATGCCAAAGATGGTCGCCGTTGGGTCCGGATTCCACAGAACGGCAAGGTGCGGATTGGCAGTGGTGTGGAAATAGGCGCAAATTGCACCATCGACAGGGGGGCGTTGAAAGACACAGTCATCGAAGATGGTGTCATCATCGATAACCTAGTCCACATTGCACACAATGTCGTGGTTGGAGAAGGATGCGCGATGGCGGGGTGCGTCGCTATCGCAGGAAGCACAGTGATTGGACGAGAAACAACCTTGGCCGGCGGGGTTGGTGTGGTTGGCCACCTTAATATCCCACCTAAAAGCCATTTTGCTGCCCGTACATTGGTCACCAAGTCGCCCCGCCATGCGGGTGCTTATGCCTCGGGCACCCCGATGATGCCGTACGTCGAATGGCGTAAAGCAGCAGCACGGTTTTCACAACTTGACCAAATGGCTCGTAAGCTGAATGAATTGGAGCGGCTGGTTGGCACCATCCAATCGCTACGAGACGCCGAAGACTAAGAAGATTCGGTCTGGAGTAGGTTATGAATATTCAAGAAATATTAAAATACTTGCCGCATCGTTATCCATTTTTGCTGGTCGATCGTGTTTTGGAATGTGTGCCCGGCGATTGTTTGGTGGCGATAAAAAATGTGACTGTTAACGAGCCGTGTTTTACGGGGCATTTCCCGGAAAGACCAATTTTTCCGGGCGTTCTAATTCTGGAAGCTCTCGCACAGGCCACGGGAATTTTGGCGTTTCATTCGGCACAAAAGACCCCTGATCCGGATCATTTGTACTATTTTGTAGGAATTGATGGTGCTCGATTTCGCAAACCCGTGATCCCGGGTGATCAGTTGAGATTGTGTGTCAAGTTTGAGCGTCAACGTCGCGATGTTTGGCGATTTTGGGCGCAAGCCTATGTGGATGACGAAGTGGTTTGTGAAGCACGTTTGATGTGTGCACAGAAAGAGGTGGTATCGTGATTCACCCAACTGCCGTGGTAGAAGCTGGTGCGCAAATTGCGCCAGATGTAGAAATCGGGCCATACTGTGTGATTGGTGCAGAGGTTGAGATTGACTCGGGCACAAAAATTGGGCCGCATGTGGTTATCCATGGACGTACCCGTATTGGGCAGCGGAATCAAATTTATCAATTTGCGAGCATCGGAGAGGCCAATCAAGACAAAAAGTATCAGGGTGAGCCGACAGAGACGATAATCGGCAATGACAACGTCATTCGTGAGTTTGTCACCATTCATCGGGGCACCGTGCAAGATCGTGGCGTCACACGCATTGGCGATGACAATCTGTTGATGGCGTATGTGCATGTTGCCCACGATTGTGTCATTGGTAATCATTGCATTCTCGCCAATAATGCGACTTTGGCTGGACATGTCCACCTAGATGATTGGGTCATTCTGGGCGGATTTACTGGCATCCACCAATTTTGTCGAATTGGCGCACATGCGTTCACATCGATTTCGGCTTCTATTTTGAAAGATGTCCCACCTTACGTGATGGCTGACGGACAGCCTGCCAAGCCGCGCGGCTTGAATACCGAAGGTCTGCGTCGCCGTGGTTTCTCGGCCGATGACATACAAGTTATCAAACGCGCCTACAAGTTGCTCTATCGCAGTCAATTGCCGCTGCAAGAAGCGCTCGAACAGATTGTGCAGATGAAATCGCCTTTGACCGAACCTTTGGTGACGTTTATCCGGGAGTCTCAGCGGGGAATTATCCGTTGAGGGAGGCCCATGGTGCTTAAAATTGCAATAGTGGCTGGCGAGGCGTCGGGTGATCGACTCGGCGCCGAACTGATGCAGGCAATGCGTCAAAAACTTGCTGACAAGGTCGAGTTTGAAGGGGTCGGCGGGCCATTGATGGAAGCGCAAGGCATGACGACATTGTTTCCGATCGAGGCGTTGTCGGTCATGGGGCTTGGTGCCATCCTCAGGCGTTTGCCAAAGTTATTGCATATCCGTTCTCAACTGGTCGAGCGTTGGCAGACGAACAAGCCAGATATCTTTATTGGCATTGATGCACCAGAATTTAATTTGTCACTTGAGCAGAAGTTGAAGGCCAGTGGCATTCCAGTGGTTCATTATGTTTGCCCCACCATATGGGCTTGGCGGCCGAAACGTATTCAGCTGATTCAGCGAGCAGTTGACCATCTATTGGCGCTTTTTCCATTTGAGGTGCCTATTTTGGAAAAAGCCGGTGTGGCAGCGACTTGTGTTGGCCATCCGATGGTGGCCGAGTTGAAATCCCTGCCGACGGAGGCTCAGATTCGCGAGGAGCTCGGGCTTGCCGAAAAACCAGTGCTTGCCATATTGCCAGGCTCTCGAGCCACAGAAGTGAGCCAGTTGGGCGATATGTTTTTGCGTGTCGCGCATGTCTTCCAGAAAAACCAGCCTCATTGGCAAGCGATTGTTGTCGCGGCCAATGGTGAGCGTTATGAACAACTTCAGGGCCTATTTTCGGCTTTGCCGACGAATATACGGCCACAGGTGAAATGGCAACTTGGTCATAGCCGGAAAGTGCTGAAAGTGGCGAGCGCAGCGATTTTAGCTTCCGGCACCGCAAGTTTAGAGGCGGCAATGCTAGACACGCCACATGTGGCCGCCTATCGATTGCCGAGATTGAGTTATGCGCTGTTTTCGCGAATGTTGCAGGTAAAGCAGGTCACGTTGCCCAATTTGTTGTTGGAGACACATCCGGTGCCAGAGTTATTGCAAAATGAGGCGACAGTCGACAACCTCGTGGCGGCGCTGCAAAACATCATAGCACCAGCAGTTCGGGCGAAAATTTCGAGTGACTTTCGCGCACTTTGGCCGATGCTTGATCGTGGGGGTAACGAACTGGCCGCGGAGGTTGTGATTAAATTAATGGAGCGAGGCTGATGGATTTAGTGGCTGGCGTCGATGAAGTGGGGCGTGGTCCGTTGGCTGGTCCTGTGGTGGCGGCAGCGGTCATCTTGCCAGACCCCAATCCAATTCAGGGGCTTGCGGATTCGAAAAAACTGTCTGCCAAACGCCGAGAGTGTCTGAATGACGAAATTTACACACAAGCCATCAGCGTGAATATCGGTGTGGCATCTGTTGAAGAAATTGATGCCTTCAATATTCTCGAAGCCACTATGCTGGCTATGAAGCGTGCAGTTTCAGCTCTGGCCGTTCAGCCAACACATGTCCTTGTGGACGGTAATCGCTGCCCAAGCTGGCGCTATGCATCTACCGCTGTCGTCAAGGGAGATGCGAAGTACCCGTGTATTTCGGCAGCCTCCATCGTCGCCAAGGTGGCGCGGGATCGCTTGATGCACTCGTTGGCTGAAAAATACCCGGGATACGGGTTTGACAAGAATGCCGGTTACCCGACGCCAGCCCACTTAGAGGCGTTGAGAACGCTCGGGGCCAGTCCTGTGCATCGAAAAAGCTTCGCGCCGGTCAAGGCTGTATTATCGCAAGGGGTTTTATTTTAATGTCTGGATTTGTGCATCTGCGCGTCCATAGCGATTATTCCATGGTCGATGGTTTGATTCGGGCCAAGCAGTTGCCGAAATTGGCCGCGCAACGTTCTATGGCCGCTGTTGCGCTCACAGATGATAGCAATCTTTGTGGTTTGGTGACCTTCTACAAGAGCGCGTTGGATCAGGGAATCAAGCCGATCGTTGGTTGTGATGTGCGGGTGAGGGATGAGCGGTTTTCGGATAAGCCATTTCGTATATTGTTGTTGGCACAGAATTTAACTGGCTACAAGCGTCTTATACATCTAGTCTCGCGTGCTTATACAGAGGGACAGCGTGATGGCCAACCGGCCATAGAGTTTGCTTGGCTCGCGGAAGATACCAACGGCTTGCTCGCGCTTTCGGGGGGATGTCGCGGCGATATTGGTCGGGCGCTGCTTGCTGACAAGCCAGATGTGGCGGCAGAACGGCTGGGATTATGGAAACACCTGTTTTCAGACCGGTTTTACATTGAGCTGGTGCGCACTGGGCGACCGGAGGAAGAACGCTATGTGCATCTTGTCATGCCATTGGCGGAAGGCAGTCAGACTCCCGTAGTCGCGACCAATGACGTTTGTTTTGCGGATATGGAGGATTTTGAAGCGCATGAGGCGCGTGTGTGTATTCATCAAGGACGCATACTTGCCGATCCGAAACGCCCCCGAAATTACTCACCGCATCAATATCTTAAGTCTCCACAAGAGATGCAGGAGCTATTTGAGGACATACCGGAGGCAATTGACAATACCGTTGAAATCGCCAAGCGCTGTAATGTTGAGCTGCCGCTTGGCACATACTTTTTGCCAGAGTTTCCGATTCCGGATGGCATGACGCTTGAGTCTTATTTTCGAAAAGTGGCCGAGGAAGGCCTGGAAAAGCGTCTTCAGCAACTGTTTGACCCGACGGCTCCGGATTTTCCGGATAAGCGCAAACCCTATGATGAGCGGCTCAACACTGAAATTGACATCATCATCCAAATGGGGTTTCCGGGTTACTTTTTGATAGTGGCGGACTTTATTCAGTGGGCCAAGAAAAATGGAATTCCAGTGGGACCGGGGCGTGGCTCTGGCGCCGGTTCGTTGGTTGCCTATGCTTTGCAAATCACAGAATTGGACCCACTCGCCTATGACTTACTGTTCGAACGCTTCCTGAACCCGGAGCGCGTCTCAATGCCAGACTTTGACGTGGACTTTTGCATGGAAGGACGCGATCGCGTGATTGACTATGTCGCGGAGAAGTACGGCCGGGGTGCGGTGTCGCAAATTATCACCTTTGGTACGATGGCGGCGAAAGCGGTGGTGCGCGATGTGGGGAGAGTCTTAGGTAAGCCGTATGGAATGTGCGACCGACTTTCCAAAATGATCCCAAATGATGTCGGCATCACACTTGATGCAGCTTTTGAGCGTGAAGAAAGCATTCGGCAGGCTTACCAAGAAGACGAAGAAATTAGAGAAATTTGGGATCTCGCCAAAAAACTTGAAGGCGTCATTCGCGGTCATGGCAAGCATGCAGGTGGTGTTGTGATCGCACCAGGTCGCCTGACAGACTATGTTCCGGTCCTCTGCGACGAGCATGGACAAAATCTGGTGACCCAGTTCGACAAAGACGATGTGGAAGCCGCCGGGTTGGTCAAATTTGATTTCCTTGGCCTAAGAACGTTGACCATCATCGATTGGGCGGTGCAAACCATCAATCGTTTGCGTTCGGAGCAGGGCCTTCCGGCCATTGACGTCAATCAACTTGACCTGACAGATCGTGCTGCGTACGCCTTGATGCAAAAAGGGGATACGACAGCGGTATTCCAATTGGAATCTGCTGGCATGAAAACGCTGATCCGCCAATTAAAACCTTCAACATTTGAGGACATCGTGGCCTTGGTGGCGTTGTTCCGGCCAGGACCCTTGGGCTCTGGAATGCATATTGACTTTGTGAACAGAAAGCATGGTCTGGAACAGGTAAAGTATCCACATCCTATGCTTGAGCCAATTCTTCGTCCGACTTACGGCACCATCCTCTATCAGGAACAGGTCATGCAAATTGCTCAAGTCATGGCGGGGTATTCGCTCGGTGGTGCGGACTTGTTGCGGCGTGCTATGGGCAAAAAGAAAAAAGAGGTCATGGATGAGCAGCGCGCCATTTTCGTAGCAGGTGCGGTCAAAAATGGGATTGATGAAGAAAAAGCGAATTCGATTTTCGACTTAATGCAGGAATTTGCCAAGTATGGCTTTAACAAGTCACATTCGGCCGCTTATGCGCTGGTCTCTTTTCAAACCGCTTGGCTAAAGGCCCATTATCCGGCGGCTTTTCTTGCGGCTGTCATGTCTTCGGAAATGGACAACACGGATAAGGTCGTCATTTACGTAGATGATGCGCGTAGCCGGGGAATCACAGTGTTACCGCCGGACATCAATCGTGGCCAGTACCAGTTTTCTGTCAAAGATGAGAAGACGATTCTCTATGGGCTGGGCGCTATTAAAGGCGTCGGTCAGGCTGCCATTGATGCCATCGTTTCTGAACGTGATCAGAATGGCCCTTACCGTGATCTTTACGATTTTTGTGCACGTATCGATTTGCGTAAGGTCAACCGGCGAACACTGGAAGCCTTAATTAAAGGTGGCGCGATGGATTGTCTTGGACACCACAGAGCCGAATTGATGGCAAATTTGGATGAGGCGATCATGGCGGCTGAACAAAAGGAGAGGGATTTGGCGATTGGTCAGTCTGACTTGTTTGGCGGTCCTTTGCCGGGAGCCGAACAGGTGGCACGACACATGAAAAAGGTGAAGCCATGGCCAGAGAAATATCGATTAGCCATGGAAAAGGAAACGCTTGGGCTTTACTTGACCGGACATCCTTTTACGCGATTTGAAAAAGAGCTTGAACCGATGCTGTCCTACCGGTTGCGGGATGTGGCACCGACCAAAAAGGGAGAGACGGTCACCGTGGCAGGCTTGGTCATGGCGGTTAATGTCAAGCGCACTAAGGCAACTGGCGACGCATTTGGCATAGTGCTGCTTGATGACAAGACGGGGCGACTTGAGGTGATGGTTGGCCGGAATTTGTACGATCAATATGCGGCGTTTCTTGTCAAGGATAAAGTCATTATCGTCAATGGCGCTGTTTGGCCGGATAGACAGGAGCCAGATCGATACGTTTTACAGGCGCAGTCGCTTTGGAATCTTGAAACATTTCGAAGCGAGAGAATGAGTCATATTGCACTATATGTCGACCTCACTAAGTCGCCGTCGGATATGCAGATCAAGTTGAAACAGCAACTCGCGCCATATCAAGGAGGAACAACTCCGATCTCTTTGCATGTCCGAACAGAACTGGCTGAAGCTGTGATAGACTGTGGCGAAAATTGGCATGTGGTGCCGAGCGATGATCTCATCACTCGGTTAGAAGAACTGCTCGGCAAAGAAAACGTTATTTGTGTGTATTAACGGGTCGGTAACAGGCGGAAAAGATGAACCTGAATTTTCTCGAATTTGAACAACCAATTGCGGAACTGGAAGCACAAATTGAAGAACTCCGGCATTTGGGGAACGATACCAACATTAATATCTCGGAAGAAGTGGAGCGGTTACGCCGTAAGAGCGAAGAGCTGACACGACAAATTTTTAGTCGCCTTGATGCATGGCAGATCGCTCAGCTGGCCAGACATCCTTTACGTCCATATACGCTTGATTACATCGAGTATTTGTTTACCGAATACGATGAGATGTGTGGCGATCGAGCCTATGCGAACGACTACGCTTTGATTGGCGGTACCGCTCGTTTTCATGGCCAGCCGGTCGTTGTCATTGGCCATCAGAAAGGTCGGGAGACGCGCGAGAAAGTTAAGCGAAATTTCGGCATGCCTAGACCCGAAGGGTACCGAAAGGCAAAACGGCTAATGCAGTTGGCCGAAAAATTCTCCTTGCCCGTGATTACTTTTATTGACACACCTGGTGCATATCCTGGCATTGGGGCCGAGGAGCGTGGTCAGAGCGAGGCAATTGCCGCGAACTTGAAACTCATGTCAGGGCTTCGGACTCCAATTGTGGTGAATGTGATCGGGGAAGGGGGATCTGGTGGTGCATTGGCGATAGGTGTGGGCGATCGGGTCAATATGCTGCAGTACAGCACTTATTCTGTCATTTCCCCCGAAGGCTGTGCTTCGATTTTATGGAAGTCAGCGGAGAAGGCCAAGGAAGCAGCGCAAGCGATGGGCATCACAGCACACCGTTTGTTAGAACTGGGCTTGATTGATGCTGTCGTTGAAGAACCATTGGGCGGCGCACACCGCAATCCAAAACTGATGGCGGAACGCTTAGGGGCTCGGATTGCCGCTGATCTCGAAAGTTTAAAAGATTTGCCAGCGGATGAGCTGGTTTGCCAGCGCTATCAAAAAATTATGGCTTATTCGACGTTGAATTTTGGTTGATGATGAGTGAGCGTCAAGCAGCTTGAGGAAGCATTACTCTCATTTTATCGAAGACTTCCAGAGGGCCTGAAGGAGGCTACTTGGGTGATCGCATGCTCAGGTGGCCCCGATTCTGTGGCGCTTTTGCACATTGCACACAGGTTGTCGAAACAAGGAAAATTGCCGCAGGTTCGAGTCATCCACGTTAACCATGGCCTTGTTGAAGAAGCGGATGCCTGGCAGCGATTTGTCGGCAATTTGGCACGCCACAAGGCTATTCCGTTTGATTATGAGCGAGTGAAGGTGGTGACAACAGGCCAAGGAATAGAAGCGGCGGCGCGTGAGGCAAGGTATCGAGCTTTCACACGCCTATCTGCCAAAGATGAAGTGATTGTCCTCGGTCACCACTTAAACGATCAGGTGGAAACGTTGTTATTTCGCATCATGCGTGGGACGTCAGCACACGGTTTGGCGGGCATGGCACCATTGACCGAATATCGTGGACGGTGGATTGCGCGGCCATGGCTAAACGTGGCGCGTGATGTCATTATGACGGCCATCAATGATCAAGGGTGGCAGTATGTTCAGGATCCGACGAATGACGATTTCGGATTTGCGCGCAATCATATACGACATGAATTGGTGCCGTTGTTAGAAAAAGTGCGGCCAAATGCCCGTGTCAATATTGCCCGTACTGCACAGATTATGCGTGATCAAGCAGACCTTCTAGCGGAATTGGCGGAAATGGATTTGTCCATTTGCTTAGAGTATGGGGCATTGCGACTGGATCGCTATCGGAACCTGTCAAAGCGGCGTCGACTCAATTTATTGTACCACTGGTGGCAGCGGCATGCCGGTCCGGTCCGATCCTACGACTGGTTAGCGGATATTGACAAAGAATTATCCCAAATTTCTCCCGATACGAAATGGCAGCAAACGTTGGCGGATGGTCGTTTGATTGTAGGCCAGGGGCGAGCATTTCTACTACCAGTGGACTGGCAGAATCAATTGCGGCAGGTTGATGAGGAAGTTATCCCGCGAGATGAAAAAGTATTGCAGTGTGGATTGTGGCGTATAGCGTTTAGACAACAAGCAGGGGCGGCTGCTGGCCTGAAATGGTATCCGTTGGCACAAGTTGTGAAAAACAAGTCATTGCCATGGATCGCTTGTTGGGATGGCAAACATCGGCCACTTAAAAAGCTCTTTCAAGCACGGAAGATCCCCGCTTTTCTACGCGATTTTTGGCCGGTCGTACAGTGTCAAAGTGGACATTATTGGTTAGCGGGGCTTGGTTTTTCTGACGTCTCAGTGACAGGATTATTTCCACAAGTCGAATCAGTGAGTCTCGTCTTTGATGACAGAGAATTGAAACTGATCGACAAAACGAACGATATCGGCGGTGTCTAAAGGCGGGCTAAAAAGATAGCCCTGGCCTTTTTGATAGCCAAGTTCCAATAAGGTTTGCAACTGTGCCTGTGTTTCAATGCCTTCAGCCACCAAGTCAAACCCCAATCCATGGGCGAGGTTGAGCACAGACTGCACCAAATTCCGCGCTTTTTCTGAATTTTCCATGTCCTTTGTAAAGCTGCGGTCTAGTTTCATGGCATCAAATGGGAAACTGTGTAAATAAGAAAGCGATGAATAGCCGGTGCCAAAATCATCCAGACAGATTTGGATACCATGTTGGCTTAGTTCCTCAAGACTATTTTTCGCTGTATCAAAACTTTGAATTAAAACACTCTCGGTAATTTCACAAGTGAGACGTTCGGGCGGTACAGAAGCTTTCACAATGCTTTCAAGAAGGTTCTCGTGAAATCGTGGCTGCGTGATTTGTCGCGGTGAAAGATTGACGTGCATCGTCATTGCCGCCAATCTAGGATGACTTTGCCACAGCTTGAGAGTGGTTACTGCGGTTTCAAAAATGACTCTGCCAAGCGGTTGAATCAGTCCTGTTTCTTCTGCGATGGGGATGAATATGCCGGGTGGGATCAAGCCTTCAGTCGGGTGTTTCCAACGCACCAATGCCTCAAACCCGGTGATGCTTTGGGTGCAAAAATCAATAATGGGCTGAAACTGCAGAAATATTTGATCAGAATTGAGCGCAGCACGTAACTCTTGTTCTAAACGGACTCGGCTGCGGATCTGTTGAGACAGCTTTTCATCAAAAACGGTCCACCGACTTCGACCCTGGTTTTTGGCTTGGTACATCGCTGCGTCGGCATCGCTCATAATACTGCTGGTTGATTCTCTTGAATCAGTAACTGGCCGAATGCCAATGCTGGTGCTCGTATGAATCTCATGGCGGGCGATATAAAACGGTTTCTCAAGCGCATGAATAATGCGTTCAGCCACCTTCTGGGAGACCTTCAGCTCCGTTGTGTCGCACAATATGCAAAACTCATCTCCGCCGAGACGTGCCAGCAAATCGTGAGAACGAATGCACGCTTTAATGCGTTGTGTGCATTCGATAAGCAACTCGTCGCCAATATGGTGGCCCAAGGTGTCATTGACGTATTTAAACCGGTCAAGGTCAAGAAACAACACACTAAAAGTTGCGCGAGCGTCACGCTTGAGACGCTCAACAAACCAATTGAGACGTTCCATGAACAGGGCTCGATTGGGGAGTCCTGTGAGCGGATCGTGCAACGCTTGGTGCTCGAGTTGCTTCTCGATTCTGGTTTTCTCATCCAGTGCTCTTGATAGCCGTTCGTTGGTTTTTTGTAACTGAGCGGTACGTTCGTGGACGCGTTGTTCCAACTCCTCTTGCGCCAGTTTCAGTTGTCGGTTCGCGGCAACAAGTGCTTCTTCATGCTTTCGACGCAGTATCACCGTTGCGACGTGCCGGCTAATATATTTAAGCAGTAGACTCTCGGCAGCACCATAGTAAACATCGCTATCATAAGACTGAACGACAAGTGCCCCAAATGTGTGTTTATGAAAGCGCAGCGGGACACCAAGCCACGAATATGGCTTGGCACCACGGCCAGGAAACGCACCGTCTTTGTCTTTACGATAGAGATAAGAGCGCCCAGTGCGAATCACGCGTTCAGTTAGGCCGCCGCCACGCCCTTTGGTTGAATCAAGGGGCCTGGGTTGCGGCACCGGCTCGCGTTCATCGGCATAATAGGGAAAGGTCAACATATTTGAATCTTCATCGACCAGAGCGATAAAGAAATTTGGCGCTGATGTCAGTTCGTTAATAATGCCGTGTAGTTTTTCGAAGAATTCGTCGAGATGCTCGCTACTGTTTGCAATTTCAGTGATGCGAATTAGCTGCGATTGTAAATGTTCTGCCCGCTTTCGTTCTTCGATTTCAGCCTTCAGGTTTTCATTGATTTTTTGCAACTGTCGCGTACGTTGCTCAACTCGCTGTTCGAGTTTGCTATTGGCACGGGCCAAAGCTGCCTCGTAATGTTTCCACGTCAGCACCAAACCAATCTGGCGCGCCACAAATTCCAAAATTTCCTCATGCCTTTGTTCGTAGACAACATTGGGCAGGTAGCTCTGGACGACAATGGCGCCCAAGATGGTATTTTTGTGTTTTATCGGTACGCCTAGCCAATCGACACAGTTGGTTCCCATGGGGGCAATGTCCCCGGATTCGGTCATCGCCAACATGGTTTTTTGGTCAATGTGTTGTGTTTTGCCAGAGCGCAGGAGATAACCGGTTAAGCTTTTTCCCAATGTCTCTTTTGGGACATGGCGCAAGCTTTCGGGCGAAAGATCGACGTCAACAGAATCGACAAAATAGGGAAAATAAAAGCTGGCTTGTTCTGGTTTTTTGAGGACAACAAAGAAATTTTCGGCGTACATCAGCGTGCTAATAATGTCATGTATTTTACGAAAAAAATCTTCGCTAAGCTGATGTTCTAGTGCCAGTGCACTGATTTCATATAAGGCACGCTGGATCGCACGCGACTCGTCAAGTTCGCGCGTTAACAGCTGCTCTTTTAGTGGATGTGGCTTATCTTGCGCTTTCAATGTGCTGCTATGCGCTGTGGGCGAATCGTAATCAGAAATATAGCTCATATTTAAGTTGGATGCTTGACTAACGTTCTTCAAAAAAATTGAGAATCTGGTCTTTTTGAGCGTAGGCCTGCTGCTTGCCATGATCAATGAGAACACGAGTAAAAACGTCCTCGAACACCAAAAATGCCAAGATTTCACCGCCGTGATGCCTATCCATACCTGCTCGGCGTAGAAAAAACTTCAACAGTGAAGGTAGCGCATCAAACGCTTTGTTGGCGAGCTCAGCGATGTTGATTTCTGGCTCGAACTTCAAATAATCCACATGTCGCAGCGGGACTTTGTGACGACTGAAAAATCCACCCTTGATATGGGACAAAGTTTGGTTGATACGCTCAAGGCGTTCTAAATCAGAGGCGAGGGAATCTGTAAAGATACTGTCTAACAAGCGAGCGCCAATCTGGGCAAAACTTGGGTAATGGATAGGTTTGTGTCGCCAATTTTCGACCTGTTCTGGCGGATCGGTCGTGATGACCACGATTTTGTCGGCACCCAGATGCAAAGCTGGGCTAATTGGCGAAAGAAATCCGATTGAGCCATCGCCGAAATATTCTCGGTGAATCCGTTGCGCTGGGAACACAACGGGTATGGCGCTGCTGGCTAATAAGTGGCGGATGCCAAGATAACTGCGCACACCAGCACGACGATAACGCTTCCAACTTTCTTGTGATTCTGTCGCCTGAAAGAAACTGATGGATTCGCCACTGCTGTAACCGAATGCCGTGACACTGACGGCCGTCAGTACTCCTTGCGTAATATTCTTTTGGATTTGCTCAAACGGAACGGTACATGACAGCAACTCCGCCAACGGTTGATTGTTCAACAAACTAATGGGTTTGACGGGGCGTCCTGGCGAGCGGAGAAAGTGCCCAAGCCAACGGCCAGTGTTTCGCATGAGGCTAGTGAAATGCGTTTCGTAAATTTGTTGAACGTGAAAATTCCCCCAGGTCTCCACCAGTCGCGCGACGCCATAATCGAATCGATCGGCGAAGGCAGCCAGTATGGTGCCGTTGATGGCACCGGCTGATGCGCCACTGATGATATGAAATGGCGTGGTTTGGGGTTGTCCAAGAATTTCGGAAATCCCTGCGAGCACACCGACCTGGAAGGCCGCTTTGGCACCGCCACCAGTCAGAACTAACCCTATCTTCTTTTTGTTGTGATTGCGGTGTGGCCAAGCCATGGCTACCTCCGATACCACCGTGCGCGAAGGTGTTTCATGACCTTGCGTGGGTACTTGTGTTGGCCAAGTGATCCGTTGTAACGGGCTAAGGCGCGGTAGATATCACCATTTTCTTGCGCGAGATAAGTCGCCAAAATAGTGCAGCCGTAGTAAATATTGGTTTCGATATCGAACAGGTTGTCGTTTGAGCGACCGAAAACTTGCTTCCAAAAAGGCATCACCTGCATCAGCCCGCGTGCGCCAGCGCGGGAGACAGCGAAGCGGTCAAACCGGCTTTCGACATCCATGACGGCAAGTATTAAATGTGGATCAAGCCCGTGTCGGGTCGCCTCTCGATGTACGGTACGCAGCATGAGCATCCGCTCTTTTAATGGGATTGATGCTGCATATTTGGCCAGACGGGTGCTCATGTCGGTCAACCACACCTGCGCATCAAATCGATCGCGAAAACTGCTGGCTTTGGCGATGGTCTGTTTGAGGAGCACTTGAAATTGTGCGTCCGGCGGTTGTTGCTGAGCCGCACGGACGCTCACGAGATAAAATATGGCAATTAACGCCCAAGCGTATCGCATACCCAATCCACAGCCTTCTCCAAGGCAACGGTGGTCCGTTCGCCCGTGCGTTTCTTGTACTCAATCTGTCCCTGATCCAGGCTTCTTTCGCCAATCACAAGTTGATGCGGTATGCCGATCAAATCCATGTCATTGAATAACACACCCGGGCGCTCTTTTCTGTCATCCCATAACACTTCAACACCTCTTGCCACGAGGTCGTTGTACAAACGCTCACACACTTCTTGAACACGGTATGAGCGATGCATGTTCATTGGGATAATAGCCACCTCGAAAGGTGCTATCGCATCGGGCCAGATGATGCCATGTTCGTCATGGTTCTGCTCAATGGCGGCGGCCACGATACGGGAAACGCCGATGCCATAACATCCCATGGTGAGGACCCGAGCTTGGCCATCCGCATCTAATACTGTAGCTTTCATCTTTTCGGAATATTGCCGACCCAGTTGGAAGATATGTCCAACTTCAATGCCTCGGCAGACTTTTAGATGACCTTGACCATCAGGACTTGGATCTCCTTCAACAACATTGCGGATGTCTTCCACCCGTACAAGTGGACAATCACGTTCCCAGTTCACGCCGGCGAAGTGATAGCCATCTTCATTGGCGCCACAGTAGAAATCGCTCATGGACGCCGCGGTGCGATCGACGATGACAGGGATAGAAAGATTCACTGGCCCAATGGAGCCGGGACCACAGCCGATGGCCTCCCGAATTTCTTGCTCAGACGCCAGTGACAGGGGGGACTGCACGCCCGACAAGTTTTGCGCTTTGATCTCATTTAATTGATGATCGCCGCGGAGCACAAGTGCCACAAGCCCCGAGGGGTTCTCATCGCTTTTTTCTCCATGCACGACAAGTGTTTTCAAAATCTGTTTGGTCGAAATTTGCAAAAGATTGGCAACTTCTTCGACTGTCTTGGCATTGTGTGTGCTGATTTTACGAATTTCTTCCTTTGGGGCCGGGCGCGCGTCTGAAGGTGCCAGCGCTTCCGCCTTTTCAATATTGGCAGCATAGTCACTGGTGTCAGAATAGACAATGATGTCTTCCCCAGAGTCGGCGAGCACGTGAAACTCATGTGAACCTGAGCCGCCGATTGCACCAGTATCCGCAATCACTGCGCGGTACCGGAGTCCCATGCGGTCCAAAATGCGTGAGTAGGCTTCGTACATTTTTTGATAAGTTTCTTTGAGCGAGGCCTCATCAAGGTGGAAGGAATAGGCATCCTTCATGATGAATTCTCGCGCACGCATGACCCCAAAGCGGGGGCGTATTTCGTCGCGAAATTTCGTCTGAATTTGGAACAGTGTCAGTGGCAGTTGCTTGTAACTTCTGACCTCATTCCGGATCAAGTCAGTAATGATTTCTTCATGTGTGGGGCCAAGGCAGAAATCGCGCTGATGCCGATCCTGAAATCGCAATAGCTCTGGGCCAAACTTGTCCCACCGACCAGACTCCTGCCAGAGCTCCGCAGGTTGAACCCCCGGCATCAGGCACTCCACAGCACCAATGGCGTTCATTTCTTCCCGTACGATTTTTTCCACTTTTTGTAACACACGGAGACCTGTCGGTAACCAAGTGTAGAGGCCCGATGCCAGCTTTCGAATCAAACCCGCTCGCAACATGAGGCGATGCGAGACAATTTCTGCGTCAGACGGTGTCTCACGTAGCGTGGCGAGGAAATACTGAGTTGTTCTCATTGATCTTTGTCTCGTTAGGAATGTTGGCTGTTATTGTAGCAACCGCATACAGTCTGGTGAACGCTTCTTGAAAAAATTGCGATTAACCCCATAATCGTGCCCGAGCATGCTTTGGCAGATAGTACACACGTGGAGAAAAAACCATGCCAATTTTTGAATATGAGTGCGCCTCATGCGGTGAGGTCGTAGAAAAGTTGCAAAAACGTACGGATCCACCGATTGTCGATTGCCCAAGCTGTGGTAAACCGAGCCTACAGAAAGTAGTGTCTGCCGCTGGCTTTCAACTGAAAGGCAGTGGTTGGTATGTCACCGACTTTCGAGACAAAGGGAAAAAGTCCGAAAATAAAGAGTCGGCAAAAGAAAATTCGGCGCCTTGTGGCGGCGAAGGTGGGGGCTGTGCCAGTGGTGCGTGCACACTGGACGCCTAGCTTGACGTCGAATTTTATGCTTGTGTGCGCGTAAAGGGATTTCGGCAGTCGCAACGGCGGGGCAGTCTCTGGTAGAATCTGCCTCCCGTTCATCTGCCTGTCAGACAAATGTCGAACGATCCATGTCGCCACTGGCTCTCCAGATTTCGCATTGTGCTGGTCGAGCCGTCGCACCCCGGAAACATTGGCGCCGCGGCGCGCGCCATGAAAACCATGGGCTTTTCTGAACTCGTGCTGGTGCGCCCCAAACAGTTTCCTTCCGCAGTTGCCACTGAACGGGCCTCATCGGCCGACGACATATTACAACGCGCGCTTGTTGTCGACGATGTTGAGCACGCTATCGCAGATTGCCACTGGATCATTGGGACAAGCGCAAGAAGCCGATCGCTCGAGCCTGAGCAACATTCGCCCAGAACGCTTGCCAGCGCATTGTCGCATGACTATGCAAAAGGTCGTGTGGCTCTGGTGTTTGGGCGAGAAAACAATGGATTGACCAATCACGAACTGGAATTGTGTCATGCACACTTGACTATCCCAACCAACCCTGAGTATTCCTCGTTAAATTTGGCCATGGCTGTGCAGGTGGTGTGCTACGAACTACGCCAGTGGGCGCTGGAGTGCACCGATAAAGAATGGCAACCAAAGCGCCCAAAGCCTGTATCAAGTGAAGAAATGCAGTGTTTTTATGCCCACTTGGAGTCGGTTTTAATTCAAATCGGATTCTTAGATCCTGAGAAACCACGACGATTGATGCCACGTTTGCGTCTGCTCTTCGGTCGAGCGGCACCAGATAAGGTTGAGATGAATATTTTACGGGGTATGTTAACTGCGGTGGAAAAGCAGCTAAAACGCGACAGAGGGGGATCCTGATGAAATGGCTCGACCGAATGCGGGAAGATATCGACAGCGTGTTCGCGCGTGATCCTGCAGCACGCAACCGTTTTGAGGTGCTCACAAATTACCCCGGGTTGCACGCCATTTGGTGGTATCGAATCGCGCACAAGCTATGGAATCGAGAGTGGTTTTGGCTGGCTCGCACATTGTCGACCTTGGCTCGTTGGTTAACTGGCATTGAAATTCACCCCGGTGCCAAGATTGGTCGAAGATTCTTCATCGATCATGGGATGGGCGTTGTCATTGGCGAGACCGCTGTGGTGGGGGATGACTGTACGCTTTATCATGGTGTGACACTCGGTGGCACAAGCTGGGACAAGGGGAAACGGCATCCTACCTTGGGTGATCGCGTTATTGTCGGGGCAGGCGCGAAGATACTTGGGCCAATTACCATTGGGGATGACGCAAAGATTGGCTCCAATGCCGTTGTTGTTAAAGACGTTCCGCCTGGTGCGACCGTCATTGGCGTGCCAGGAAGATTGGCCGGGAATGGGGCTCATGGAGAGGCGCATTTCGAGGCTTATGGCCTTCGGCCGGGCGTGCAGGACCCTCTGACACGCGCGGTTTGCGCCATGGGCGATTATACAGAAGCCCTGGAGGCGCGCTTGTCACAGCTGATTCGCCATTTGAAGACACAAGGCATTGAGTTGCCTGAGTTCGATTTGCCAAAACTACAGATACCGGAACTTGATGAAGAAGCAGGTCCCTGTCGCCGTAAAGAGAGTAGGAATAAACTTGACTAAAATAGTCAGGTATTGGACAATATTGGGTAAGAAAAGGCGAACGAGGAAAAACAGATGCGGCTAACGACTAAAGGGCGTTATGCAGTCGCGGCGATGCTTGATGTTGCACGCGCGGACAACCCTGTTGCGTTATCCGATATCGCCGAGCGCCAAGGCATCAGTTTGTCCTATCTTGAGCAGCTGTTTGCCAAGCTGCGACGAGCAGGACTTGTTGTGAGCCGAAGGGGGCCTGGTGGTGGCTATATGCTAAGTCAGGCGCCTGAAAGTATTACTGTGGCGGACGTCGTTGCTGCGGTGAATGAACCAATGGACGCCACTGCATGTAAAGGGAAAGGCAACTGCCACGATGGTGCACGTTGTATATCACATGATCTGTGGGATGCACTGAATCGGCAAATCAGCGGATTCTTAAGTTCGGTAAGTTTAGCTGCGGTGATTTCAGGGGATATTCCACAATACATCACCGTGCAGGAACAGTCGGTAGTCAAACGTAAAGTTGCGTCTTGAAGATTTGAATTTGGAGAAATGATGAAGAAGCCAATTTATTTGGATTATGCCGCGACAACTCCGGTCGATCCGAGGGTGGCCGAGAAGATGATGCAATATCTCACGCCTGATGGCCATTTTGGTAATCCTGCGTCCCGTTCGCATCGGTTCGGCTGGGAGGCAGAGGAGGCGGTAGATGTTGCGAGACAGCAAGTTGCGGAACTGATTGGAGCAGACCCGCGTGAAATTGTCTGGACATCTGGCGCGACCGAGTCCGATAACTTGGCGATCAAAGGGGCTGCACATTTTTACCGCAGTCGTGGTAAGCATATTGTCACGACAAAAATTGAACATAAAGCAGTGCTTGATACCTGTCGTCATTTGGAACGGGAAGGCTACGAGGTGACTTATGTTGCACCGTCCGCCAACGGTGTGGTGTCATTGGAAGCGATTCAGAACGCTGTGCGTGACGACACGATTTTGGTGTCGGTGATGCATGTGAATAATGAAATCGGCACGATCCAGCCGATCGAGGAGATCGGTGCCTTTTGCCGGGAGCGCAAGATTGTTTTCCATGTCGATGGCGCGCAAAGTCTTGGCAAAATTCCGGTCGACATGGCGAAAATGCCGATCGACCTGTTCTCGATGTCCGGCCATAAAATCTATGGTCCTAAAGGGATTGGCGCCCTTTACGTTCGCCGTAAGCCACGAGTTCGCATCGAAGCTCAGATGCATGGCGGCGGACATGAACGGGGCATGCGTTCCGGCACATTACCAACACATCAAATTGTCGGTATGGGCGAAGCGTGCCGCATTGCCAAGGAAGAGATGGCAGCAGAAGCAGAACGGATACGAGGGCTCAAGATGCGGCTTTGGAACGGCATCAAGGACATAGAACAGGTGCATGTCAATGGTGACTTATCTCGGTCTGTGCCGGGCATTTTGAATGTCAGTTTCAATTTCGTCGAAGGTGAATCCTTAATGATGGCGCTGAAGGATTTAGCTGTTTCCAGCGGTTCGGCCTGCACTTCCGTAAGCCTTGAGCCATCCTACGTGCTGCGCGCACTTGGGTTGAGTGATGAACTGGCACACAGTTCAATTCGTTTCTCAATGGGACGTTTTACAACAGCAGAAGAAATCGATTTTGCCGTTGAACAAGTGCGTCAGGCCATAGGGCGTTTGAGAGAGATGTCTCCGCTGTGGGAAATGTACCAACAGGGCATTGATCTTGAAAAAGTAGAATGGCAAGCACATTGAAAGTAATCACGATAGTGGAGGTGGGCAATGGCGTATAGCGACAAAGTAATTGACCATTACGAGAATCCTCGTAATGTCGGATCATTTGATCCCAACGAGAAAAATGTAGGCACCGGTATGGTGGGTGCCCCGGCGTGTGGCGACGTGATGAAGCTCCAAATTAAGGTGAATGAAGAGGGGGTTATTGAGGACGCCCGCTTCAAAACCTATGGTTGCGGCTCCGCCATCGCCTCAAGCTCACTTGTGACCGAATGGGTCAAAGGTAAGACGCTCGAAGAAGCCAGGAAAATCAAAAACAGTGATATCGCCGAAGAACTGGCGCTGCCACCGGTCAAAATCCACTGCTCGGTTTTGGCAGAAGATGCCATCAAGGCTGCCATTGAAGACTACCAACGCAAAAAATCACAAGCGGAATAAACGGCGATATCATGGCGATCACATTGACTGAGCGCGCCCAAGCGCAAATGAAAAAAGCGCTTGCATCGCGTGGGAAAGGCATTGGGGTCCGGTTGGGTGTGACCACCTCCGGGTGTTCCGGTTTTGCCTATGTGATGGAATTTGTCGATCAACTCAATAGCGACGATGAAGTCTTTCCGTATGACGGATTTCTGCTAGTCGTCGATAAGAAAAGTTTGGTGTATCTCGATGGCACCGAAGTGGATTTTGTGCAAGAAGGGCTGAATGAGGGCTTTAAATTTACCAATCCCAATGCCAAAGGCGAATGTGGTTGTGGGGAAAGTTTTGCGGTATGACAGACAATCCCTACGAGCTTTTTGAACTGCCATTGCGGTACTGTATTGACAAAAGTGTGCTGCGCGAGCGTCTGCAGAAACTCCAAATGGCAACACATCCGGATAGGCATGTCCGGGATGATGCCGCTGCAAGGCTTCAGGCCGCCAATTTGAGTGCGCGCATCAATGATGCTTACCAGCAATTGGTGGATCCGGTGAAACGGGCGGAAGCTTTGGCCAGAATACGAGGCGTTTGTCTTCCCAACGCAGACAGCACAGTCAGTGATCCGGTCCTGCTTATGCAGCAAATGGAAGCAAGAGAAAAGCTGGCGTCGATTGAGCGGAACAAGGATATAGAGGCACTGGAACGGTTCCAGGACAGTATCCTTGATGAGGTTCAGACTGTTGAGCGCCAGCTGGACCAATTATTTGAAGAAACCGTCATTGACGAAGACGCTTTACATGCGCTTCTCACTCGGCTGCGCTTCTTGGGCAAATTGAAAAATGAATGTGCTCGAGTTGAAGCGGCGTTGGACGATGGCGATTGGTAAAACATATAGTGGAGTGCGAATAAACCATGGCCTTACTGCAAATCGCCGAGCCGGGACAGAGTGGTCAGCCGCACAAGCGTCGCTTGGCTGTAGGCATTGACCTGGGCACAACGAACAGCCTTGTGGCCACAGTTCGAAACGGAACACCAGAAGTTCTAAAAGATGCGGCAGGCGAATGGCTGATACCATCTGTGGTGCATTACGGCGATCAGGAGGTGCGGGTTGGCAAAAGTGCGCGGGCTTTTGCTGTGTGTGATGCCGCCAATACCGTTGTGTCGGTCAAGCGGATGATGGGGCGTAGCCGTGAAGAACTGAAAGGTCTTGATGGCGCCTTTCCTTATCAAGTCACCGATCAGAACCCCCCAGCCATTTTGACTCGCCAAGGGCCGAAAACAGCGGTCGAGGTATCGGCAGACATCTTGCGTTATTTGAAAAGTTTCGCCGAAGCTCGGCTTGGCGGCGAGATTGAAGGTGCTGTCATCACGGTGCCTGCTTATTTCGATGATGCCCAACGACAAGCGACCAAGGACGCTGCTCGTTTAGCGGGGCTGCCAGTTTTACGGCTGTTGAATGAGCCAACTGCGGCCGCAGTCGCGTATGGTCTTGACAGTGGGGAAGAAGGCATCCATGTGGTTTTTGACATGGGCGGGGGCACCTTCGATGTCTCCATACTGCGCTTTACCAGAGGCGTTTTCGAAGTCATCGCGACCGGTGGTGATACTCAGCTCGGCGGAGATGACATGGACGAGGCATTGGCACAATGGTTGATGCAGGAGAAATCCTTGCAATTAACAAGTCAAGATCCGCTAGAGCGATACCTGATGGAAACAGCAAGAGCAATCAAGGAGCGTTTGACCAACGAAGAGACCGTGACGACCGAATTGAAGCTTGGAGAACGGAATTTTGGCGAGGTGACAATCACACGTGACCAATTCAATCGGTTGATTGAACCGATTGTGCAACGAGCGATTCGTGTGTGTAAGCGAGTCATTCGGGATGCCCAAGTGGCACGGGAGGAGATTCGAGATATTGTCATGGTGGGTGGAAGCACACGGGTCCCGCATGTGCGTGAGGCTGTGGAAGCCTTCTTTGGCCGAAAGCCGCTGACTGAACTTGACCCAGATCAGGTAGTAGCGCTTGGCGCGGCGAGACAGGCAGAAACCTTGATAGGGAATAGCCGTGACAATGATGTACTACTGCTCGATGTGTGCCCGTTGTCGCTTGGCATTGAGACCATGGGAGGGCTGGTTGAAAAAATTATCCCACGCAACACACCGATCCCTGTTGCACGCGCCCAAGAATTTACTACCTATAAGGACGGCCAAACCGCCATGCTCATCCATGTGGTTCAAGGGGAGCGTGAGTTGGTGCAGGATTGTCGAAGCCTTGCCCGGTTTACACTGAAAGGCATCCCACCGATGGCGGCAGGGGTGGCGCGCATACGGGTCACCTACAATGTAGACGCCGATGGATTGTTGAACGTGACGGCGGAAGAGACGACGACGGGAGCGAAAGCACAGGTCGAAGTCAAGCCGAGTTATGGATTGGCTCCCGAACAAGTGGCGAAAATGATAGAAGAATCTATTGCAAATGCCGAACAGGATCGTGACCGCCGCGTGTTGCAGGAAACAAAAGTTGAGTCTCAACGGCTGTTGGAAGCGTTGGAGGCAGCCATTGCGCAAGATGGTGAGCTCTTGTCCGATGAGGAGCGAAATATTTTGGAACAGGCCATGCAAGACCTTCGCAGGCAGTTGGAGACAGAGGACAGGCAAGCCATTGAGCAGGCGGCCAAGCGATTGGAAACACAATCTGAGACCTTCGCAGCACGGCGGATGAACAAGAGTATTCAGGCTGCGTTGGTTGGACACCAGGTGAATGAGGTCAAATAATGCCGAAAATTGTTTTTCTGCCACATGAAGAACTTTGCCCAGAAGGGGCTGTTGTCGAAGCGAACCCAGGGGAAACGATCATTGAGGCAGCTTTGCGTCATGGTATTGAAATAGAGCATGCGTGCGAGATGTCCTGTGCTTGTACGACGTGCCATGTGATTGTTCGCGAAGGTTATGATTCCCTGGATGCGCCTGACGAGCTAGAAGAAGATATGCTGGATAAGGCTTGGGGTTTGGAGCCGGAGTCCCGTCTCAGTTGTCAGGCGCATGTGGACGGTGAGGATTTGGTCGTAGAGATCCCCAAATACACGATTAATCAAGTCTCTGAAAGCCGTTGATAGAGGACTAGCACTATGGGTTTGAAGTGGACTGATGTGTACGAAATTGCGATTGCTTTGGATGAGCGGCATCCAGATGTCGACCCGTTGACGGTTCGCTTTACTGATTTGCATCGATGGGTCACAGAGTTGCCTGACTTTGATGACGACCCAAAGCGTAGTGGAGAGAAGATACTTGAGGCCATTCAACAGGCGTGGTTGGAAGAAAAATAGAAAAAATTTTCGGTCAACGGTTGTCATTTGAGAAAAAAACAGTATTATATGCGCCACTTGTTTCGGGTCGTTAGCTCAGCCGGTAGAGCAGCTGACTTTTAATCAGTTGGTCGCAGGTTCGATTCCTGCACGACCCACCAAAAATCCTCCCAAACTTTGTCGTATTGACACCCCGTGACAACGGGGTGTTTTTTTGTGCAGACGAGTTCATTCAGAATGCCGCTTGTCAAATGTGATGGAATGCGGCATAGTACGCCACGACGCGATGGTGGCTCTGTGGGTCCCCTCGCACTGCTAGATCGTGAACCCCGCCAGGCCCGGAAGGGAGCAACGGTAGCGATTGATGCAGGTGCCGGGGTGCGGCTTGCAGGGCCGCCGCCATTTTCTAATAAAATCCTTCACCGTCGTGGTACACTGGCGTAAACATCGAGCCGATTCGATAGACTATGAGTTATCTCGCCTTGGCGCGTAAATGGCGCCCTCAAAATTTTGCCGAACTGGTCGGCCAAGAACACATCAAACGCGCTTTAACCACGGCACTTGATAGTGGTCGTGTTCATCACGCCTTTCTATTTACCGGCACACGCGGGGTCGGTAAAACTACCATTGCGCGCATTATTGCTAAATGTCTTAATTGCGAACAGGGTGTCACGGCGACACCGTGCGGCACCTGTCCCAATTGCCAGGCGATTACCGACGGGCGATTTGTGGATCTGCTGGAAGTCGATGCGGCCTCTCGTACGCGAGTAGATGATACAAGAGAGTTGTTGGATAACGTCCAGTATCGGCCGACACAAGGTCGTTATAAGGTATATCTCATTGATGAGGTACACATGCTCTCGACCCACAGCTTTAATGCGTTGCTCAAAACGCTTGAAGAGCCCCCTGAGCATGTGGTGTTTCTTTTGGCGACAACGGATCCACAAAAGCTGCCCGTGACTGTGCTGTCTCGTTGCTTGCAATTTCATTTGCGTCACTTGGCGCCAGAGGAGATTGCCCAGCATCTGGCCGATATTTTGCGAAAAGAATCGGTACATTTTGAGGACGGCGCGCTACATGATCTTGCCGAAGCTGCACAAGGAAGTATGCGGGATGCCCTGAGTTTGTTAGATCAGGCCATTGCGCACGGGGCGGGGAAGATAACAACCGAAGGTGTGCGCCAGATGCTCGGATGTGTGGAGCGGGCACCAGTTCATGACTTACTCGAGGCGCTATGGGCGGGAGATGGCGATAGGGCATTTGAGTGCGTTGAACAATTTGAGGCGTTTTCATCAGACTTCCTGCCAGTGGTGGACGCCATCATTCATATACTGCATGAATTAGCCATTATTCAGGTCGTGCCCAGTCGGCAAACTGATGTTGACGAGCAAGTCGCTAGACTGGCCGAAACAGTCAATCCGAAGTGGGTGCAACTCATGTACGACATCGCTTTGCGAGCAAGGAGAGATTTACCCCTCGCACCGACCAGTCGAATTGGTTTTGAGATGTTGGTGTTGCGGATGTTGGCCTTTAGTCCAGAGCCAAAGAGCGAGCCTAGCCGCCCAACTGTGCGTAAAATCCAATCGGCTCACATAAGCGCCAAGTCAAATCGGATAAATGGTGACAAGGTCAAAGGAAATGCGCATGTGACCGATGAAGAAGTAGACCCGGCATCACAAGTGCCTGTCAGTGATGTCGTCGAGACAGTCCCAGAACCACAAACGGGGGGTGCGAAAGTGAACCCTGAGGACATCACGCCGGAAACATGGCCAGATGTCGCGCGCGCGATGCCATTGTCAGGTCCGGCACAGCAGATCATTCTGCATTGCGTGTGGGGGGGCGTGCATGGCAAAAACGTGCGGTTGTATTGCCGGGGGCTGGCCAAATCAATGTTTACAGACCGACGGTTGGCGCGCATTCAGGAGGCCATAGCAGAAGTATTCGGCAAAACATGGCATCTTGACCTGATCCATGAACAGACAGAGATTCCTGAAGGCGAAACTGCCGCACAACGAAGACAGAAGGAGCTGGCGCAGCGTCAAGCGGAAGCGGAAGTGCATGTGGCGACCAACCCTCTGATTCAGGGGTTGGTCAAACAATTTGATGGAAAGGTGCGACCGGGATCGGTTCGTCCGACCGACGAGACGAGCGAACCCAGAAATGAAATAGATTGAGGAGTATCACGATGTTTAAAGGTGGATTGGGTGGCTTAATGAAGCAAGCCCAAGAAATGCAAGAAAAAATGCAAAAAATTCAGGAAGAAGTGGCCAATATGGAGGTCGAAGGGCAGGCCGGTGCCGGGTTGGTCAAAGTGGTCATGACCGGGCGCCACGATGTCAAGCGCGTCCACATTGATGAGTCACTGCTTTCCGAAGACAAAGAGATCTTGGAGGATCTGATCGCGGCGGCAGTCAATGATGCCGTCCGACGCGCTGAGCAATCGGCTAAGGAAAAAATGGCGGAACTGACGGGCGGGATTAATCTGCCTCCAGGATTTAAATTGCCGTTCTAATGTGGTGAAAGCAAACCGTGTCTGAAACTACTTTACTTGAGAGATTGTTGAATGCGTTTCGTTGCCTGCCTGGTGTGGGCAGGAAAACTGCTTCGCGTATGGTGTTTCACTTACTTGAGCGTGACCGCGAGGGGGCAAAATATCTCGCTCAGACGTTATTGCAGGCAATTGATACCATCACGCATTGTCAACTGTGCAGAAACTTCACCGAAGAACAAATTTGCCGACTTTGTGCGCATCCAGGCCGCGACGACAATCTTCTGTGCGTCGTAGAGACACCTTCCGATGTCGAAATGCTTGAACGAAGTGGGCTTTTTCAAGGACGGTATTTTGTCCTTGGCGGGCGTTTGTCGCCGTTGGATGGCATTGGTCCTGAGGAACTTGGCTTATCTGAGTTGGCGGCACGTGTTGACACTTTGAAGCCCAGGGAAGTGATTCTGGCGCTTTCCGCAACAGTCGAAGGCGAAGCTACCTGCCACTATATCGCCACAATGCTCAAATCAGCAGGCGTGCGACTGAGTCGAATCGCGCAAGGCGTGCCAGTTGGCGGTCAACTCGATTACGTCGATGGGCATACTCTGGCACGCGCGCTGGCCAGTCGTACCGAATACGAGGGCTGAACTGTTCATTGCCGAATGGCGACATGTAGTCCGTCCCGAATCGGCCACAGCACATTTTCCCATTGCGAGGATTTGTTTAGCGCTTGATTAAACGCCCGTATGCCCTGTGTGTCATCATCTGTAGCCTCGGCCTGTACCACACGCCCAGACCACAAACAATTATCGGCAACCAGAATGGCACCACTTTGAACGCGTGGCGTGAGTAGCGACAAATATTCAGGATATCGACTTTTGTCAGCGTCCAGAAATACGAAATCCCAATGCTCGTTAGCTTTTTTAACGAACGGCACCGCGTCATCAATATGAAAATATATTCGCCTATAAGCGTCGTGCCTCTCGGCAAATGAACGGGCGATGCGCACGACGTTCTCATCACGATCAACCGTATGCAGCTCGGCATCCGATGGCATGGAACCGGCCATCCACAAAGCGGAATATCCCGTATAGGTCCCAATCTCAAGGATGCGTTTGGGCCGGTGCATGCGAATCAGCCAGGCCAGGGTGCGGCCTACGAGTGGACCGCTGAGCATCTGCGGGTGTGGTACAGAGGCGTTAGTCACCTCCCTTAATTCTGCCAGTAGCGGCGGTTCCGCCATCCCCATCGATTCGCAGTATGCAGTAATAGACTCGGATATGAGAGGAATCACGCCTTGAAATCCTGTTGGTTACCCCCATCTTGATGGTTAGCATAACAGAATATTCATATGACAGAAGGGGTGAAAGATGTCAGCGGCAAACCATGTCGAGAAGCATAGTTTTCAGACAGAAGTTAAGCAGCTTTTGCATTTGATGGTTCATTCCCTGTATTCACACCGGGAGATTTTTCTTCGTGAGCTGATTTCCAATGCTGCCGATGCCTGTGACCGGTTGCGTTTGAAATCAATTGAAAGGCATGAACTTGCAGCAGAACCGCTGGTCATCAGAATTCATGCGGATAAGGACAAAGGAACTTTGACCGTTTCGGATAACGGGATTGGGATGACCAAAGAAGAAGCCATCCGCAATTTGGGCACCATTGCCCGGTCGGGCACGGGAGAGTTTCTCAAGCAATTAACCGGCGACAAACAAAAGGATGCCCAGTTGATCGGACAGTTTGGCGTTGGGTTTTATAGTGCGTTTATTGTCGCCGATAAAGTGGTTGTCGAGTCGCGCGGACTTGACGCGGACCAAGGGGTGCGATGGTCATCCAAAGGCGACGGCGAATTTGAAGTTGAAGTCATTGATAAGCCAGAGCGCGGCACGGATGTTATCCTCTATTTGAAAGAGGACGCCAAGGAATTTTTGGAAGATTATAGGCTTCGGCAGATCATCCACAAATACTCAGAGCACATTGCTTTCGAGATTCAGATGCCGAAGGCGACAGAAGAAAAAACTGACAAAATAGAATGGGAGAAGGTCAACAAAGCACAGGCATTGTGGACACGTCCGAAAAACGATATTTCGGATGACGAGTACATTGAATTTTATAAACACATTTCTCACGATTTTGAACCGCCTTTAACGTGGTCTCATAACAAGGTCGAGGGCAAGCTGGAATACACCTCCTTGCTTTATATCCCGTCAAGGGCGCCATTTGACTTGTGGAATCGTGAACGGGTACGAGGTTTGAAACTGTATGTCCAACGTGTCTTTATCATGGACGATGCGGAGCAGTTCCTCCCCGTTTATCTCCGTTTTGTTCGCGGCGTGATTGACTCAAATGATTTGCCGCTCAACGTATCTCGTGAAATTTTGCAAGACAGCGCGGTGACGAGAAGCCTAAAAAGTGCGGTCACCAAGCGGGTATTAGATATGCTTGAAAAACTTGCCAAAGACGATCCAGAGAAGTATCAAAAATTCTGGGATCAGTTTGGCCAAGTGATGAAAGAAGGGCCTGCCGAGGATTATGCGAACCGGGAGCAAATTGCGCGCCTTCTGCGGTTTGCCTCGACCCATGGTTCGGATGCGACACAGAATGTTTCGTTGGCGGACTACGTCGCACGGATGAAAGATGGGCAAAAGGCCATTTACTATCTGACCGCCGAGAGCTTCGCGGCAGCCAAGAACAGCCCTCATCTTGAGATTTTCCGTAAGAAAGGGATTGAAGTGTTGTTGCTGACGGATCGAATTGACGAATGGCTGGTCAGCTATTTAGATGAATTCGATGGCAAGCCATTGAAAAATGTGGCGAAAGGGGAGCTGGACTTAGGTGAACTCGACGACGATGCCGCGCGCAAGGAAGTAGAGGCTGCTTTCGAGAAAGCCAAGCCGTTTCTTGAGCGGGTCAAGAAAGTCCTCGGCGATCGTGTTGCCGATGTTCGTCTCACGCATCGCCTGACGGATAGCCCTGCGTGCGTCGTCCTGAATGAACACGATCTTGGTCCACAAATGGCGCAAATTTTAAAAGCCGCGGGCCAAGAAGTGCCTCAAGGTAAACCAATCCTTGAGCTCAACCCTAAACATCCTTTGATTGAAAAAATGCAGTCGGATATGGAAGAGCAACTTTTCTCTGACTGGGCACTTTTGATTTTTGAGCAGGCACAATTGTCCGAACGAGGCACTCTTGAAGATCCGGCGGCGTTTGCGCAGCGATTGAATCGCCTATTGCTCAGCCAGCAATAACCTAAGGTGATACTAGAAAAGGCGGCTTATGCCGCCTTTTCTGTTTTTCACTTTGAGTCCGATCATTTGATTGGCTCAAAATGGGCTGTGAAGTGTCTCAGCATGGGGGGCTCCCAGGTGATGCGCATGCCTCTGAGCTTATCCTTGTTTCGATAGACTTCCTCTAGCACTTCAATGCAATAGTCGATATGGCTTTGCGTGTAGACGCGACGTGGGATGGCCATGCGAACAAGATCCATGGCCGCTGGTTTTTCCGAGCCATCTGGCTGCCGTCCAAACATCACAGTGCCAATTTCACAGGCGCGAATACCGCCGACACGATACATTTCGACAGCTAAGGCTTGTCCCGGATATTGTAACGGGTCGATATGTGGCAACATGGCGCGAGCATCAATGTAGACGGCGTGGCCGCCGACCGGTTTCACAATGGGGATGCCTATTTTGTCAAGCGCTTTGCCAAGATAGGTAGTGGAGGCGATGCGATATTGTAGGTAGTCTTCGTCAACGACTTCTTGAAGACCGACGGCCATGGCTTCGAGGTCTCGTCCAGAGAGCCCACCGTATGTTGGGAAGCCTTCCGTGAGAATTAAAACGTTGCGGGCTTCCATAGCCCACTGATCGTCGTTCAGCGCAAGCCAGCCACCCATATTCACCAAGGCATCTTTTTTCGCGCTCATGGTCATGCCATCGGCAAGCGAAAACATCTCTTGGGCGATTTCCTTGGGCGTCTTGTCGGAATATCCGGGCTCACGAAGTTTGATGAAATACGCATTTTCGGCAAACCGGCAGGCGTCCAGAAAAAGAGGCTTTCCGTATTTCTCACAAATTTCTTTGACAGCACGGATGTTCGCCATGGACACTGGTTGACCGCCGCCCGAGTTGTTTGTGACTGTTAGCATGACCAACGGCACCTGATCCCCTTGCTCGCGGAGCAGTGCCTCTAAACGGTCAGTATCCATATCGCCTTTGAATGGCGCCTCAAGTTGGGGATTGAGCCCTTCCTCTTTGACCAGGTCAAGTGCCACAGCACCTGTGGCTTCAATATTCGCACGAGTGGTGTCGAAGTGCGTATTATTCGGAATGATCTTCCCCGGGCCACCGATGATACTGAAAAGAATCTTTTCTGCGGCACGTCCTTGGTGAGTTGGGATAATGTGTTTGAAGGGGGCGAGTTCGCGCAGTGCCGTTTCGAAACGATAGTAGGAAGGTGAACCTGCGTAGCTCTCATCACCCATTTGAATACCTGCCCACTGGCGAGTGCTCATTGCTGAGGTGCCAGAGTCGGTGAGCAAGTCAATCAACACATCTTCGGCTTTAAGGGAAAATAGATTGTATCGAGCCGCTTCTAGCAATTGTTCCCGTTCATCCTGAGTGGTCATTTTCAGCGGTTCGACAGACTTGATTCGAAACGGTTCTATGATGGTTTTTATCATCGTGTCGACATGATTGTTGGTAATGCGACGATTATGCCGAATCCTTTTGACGGGTGAAAGTAGAAACCCAACAGCACGCCAGAGGTAAGGCCAGTCTATTGCAGATATTTGCCTTGTGATAACTGGCGAAGGTCGGTATCTTATTGCCCATAATTTTCGCGTTGATATTGTGAAGAGATAAAAGAGGGTGACGATGAGAGTGATTTTGCTAGGCGCTCCGGGCGCAGGTAAGGGGACTCAGGCGCAATTCATCAAGGAGCGCTTTGGCATTCCGCAGATTTCAACCGGCGATATGTTGAGGGCGGCTGTGAAAGCGGGTACGCCATTGGGCATTCAGGCCAAGGCGATTATGGAAAGTGGCGGCCTTGTGCCTGATGACATCATCATTGGCTTGGTCAAAGAGCGTGTCAAAGCCGACGATTGTAAGAATGGTTATTTACTGGATGGTTTCCCTCGGACCATTCCGCAGGCAGAAGCGATGAAAACCCATGGCATTGGCGTCGATTATGTCATTGAGATCGACGTCGATGATGACGAAATCGTCAAACGTTTGTCTGGTCGGCGTGTGCATCCGGCGTCCGGTCGGGTGTATCATGTTGAATACAATCCTCCACAAAATGACATGACGGATGATGTGACGGGAGAGCCTTTAGTGCAGCGAGATGATGACAAGGAAGAAACTGTGCGCAAGCGCCTTGCTGTCTATCATCAACAGACCCGCCCGTTGACGGACTATTATTTGAATTGGGCAAAATCTGGGGATGCCAACGCGCCAAAGTATATCAAGGTATCAGGTAAAGGAAGTGTTGAAGAAATTCGAGATGCGATTTTTTCGGCACTGAACGCATCGTAATGTTGCTGTTGAAATAAAAAGGCGACCAAGCGGTCGCCTTTTTTTACATGTTCGGATATACCGGCCCACCGCCACCTTCGGGGGCTGTCCACTCGATATTCTGCGACGGGTCCTTGATGTCACAAGTTTTACAGTGAACACAATTTTGGAAATTGATCTGAAATTTACGACTTCCCGCATCGTCCTCAACCACTTCATAAACAGCGGCTGGGCAATAGCGTTGTGCAGGTTCATCGTATTCGGGTAGGTTCACCTTAATGGGGATGTCCGGATCCTTCAATTTTAGGTGACAGGGTTGATCTTCTTCGTGATTGGTGTTCGACAAATAGACGGATGACAGTCTATCAAACGTCAACTTGTTATCGGGTTTGGGATAATCAATGGGCTTCGCTTGCGAGGCTTTTTTCAGCATCGCGTGGTCGGGCGTGCGTGCATGCAACGTGAAGGGCAGCCTGCCACGGAATACGATTTGGTCAAGTCCTGTGAACAAGATGCCGCCCAAAGTGCCGAACTTATGAAACGCCGGGTAGACGTTTCGCGCTCGATAGAGCTCCTCATATGCCCAAGACTCGCGAAAGGCTGCCTCGTACTGTGTCAGTTCAATCGGTGCATCCTCCGGCTTATCCGATAATAACACGTCAGCCATGGCGTCGGCGGCCACCATGCCCGATTTCATGGCCGTGTGCGTCCCTTTTATTTTAGGGAGATTCAAGGTGCCCGCTTCACAACCGACCAACATGCCGCCTGGAAAGGTGAGTTTGGGTAACGATTGCCAGCCACCTTCGTTCAAGGCTCTGGCGCCATAGGCAATTCTTCTTCCACCTTCCAAATAGCGGCGAATGGCTGGGTGCGTTTTGAAACGTTGGAATTCTTCGAATGGCGATAAATACGGATTTTGGTAGCTCAAGCCCACCACGAACCCAACGGCGACTTGTCGGTTGTCTAGGTGATACATGAATGATCCGCCGTAAGTGTGGTTATCCAATGGCCATCCAGCGGTATGGAGCACAAGACCCTCTTCGTGGACCTCTTCAGGCACTTCCCATAATTCCTTGATCCCGATGCCGTAGTGCTGAGGGTCTCGTCCTTCGTTAAGCGCGAACTTTTGAATTAACTGCTTACCGAGATGACCGCGACACCCTTCAGCGAACACAGTGTAGCGAGCGCGCAGTTCAAAGCCTGGCTGATAGTTGGCTTTAGGTTGGCCGTTTTTGTCGACGCCCATGTCTCCTGTGGCCACGCCGACGACACGATCACCCTCGTAGAGAATTTCGTTGGCGGCAAAGCCCGGGAAAATATTGACGCCCATGGCTTCGGCCTGCTCCGCTAGCCAACGACAAATGTTGGCGAGAGAAACGATGTAATTGCCATGGTTTTTCTGCGCTGGGATGAGCAAGGCATTTGGCCATTGTATGGATTTTTCCTTTCCTAGTAGGAGGAATTTCTCCTTGCGTACCGGTACGTTGATGGGGGCTCCGAGCGAGGACCAATCCGGCAGAAGCTCGTCGAGTGCGCGGGTCTCGAGGACAGCACCCGAGAGAATATGAGCGCCGACTTCGGCGCCTTTTTCGATGACACAAATATTCAACTCGCGCCCAGCGGCTTGCGCACGTTGCGCCAAACGAATGGCTGTGGCTAATCCTGCAGGACCAGCGCCGACGATAACGACATCGAAATCCATGGATTCTCGTGACACAGGCGACTCCTTGACATGGTTTTTCGGTTGAGTATTTGAAGGCAGATTGTATCATTTGTGGCGAATTTTTCTTGGATTTGTTGATCTCTTGCACAACTGCGGGCATGATCTGGCGCAATTTGCTATGCCAACATGTTTCTAGTTGAACTAAATAGTGAGGCAGATAACGCATGAAGATACTGGTCGCGATCAAGCGTGTCGTGGACGCGAACGTCAAGGTACGGGTGAAGGCAGATGGCAGTGGTGTCGATACCGCCAATGTCAAAATGTCGATGAACCCGTTTTGTGAAATTGCTGTCGAAGAGGCAGTGCGACTGAAGGAAAAGGGTGTCGCAAACGAAGTGGTCGTGGTTTCCATTGGCCCTCAGGCAGCACAAGAGACATTACGGACGGCCCTTGCTTTGGGGGCGGATCGGGCCGTTCTCGTCCATACAGAAGAAACGCTTGACAGTTATCACGTGGCACAAGTGCTTGCAAAAATCGTTGAATCGGAAAAGCCGGATCTGGTGCTGCTGGGTAAGCAAGCCATTGATAGTGATAATAACCAGACAGGCCAGATGTTGGCGGCTTTGATGGACTGGCCGCAAGGGACTTTTGCGTCCAAGGTAGAAATCAACGATGGCAAATTGCTGGTGACGCGTGAAATCGATGGTGGTCTGGAGACCCTAGAAATGTCGCTTCCGGCCGTCGTCACGACCGATTTGCGACTCAATGAGCCTCGCTTTGCGTCGTTACCGAACATTATGAAGGCAAAGCGTAAGCCACTGGATGTTATCGAGGCGGAATCATTGGGGGTTGATCTGACACCACATGTTGAGGTGTTGAAGGTAGAGCCCCCAGCCGAACGAAAAGCGGGAATCAAGGTGGCCTCAGTGGCAGAATTGGTGGATAAACTTAAAAACGAAGCGAAGGTGCTCTAATGAAAGCCTTGGTGATAGCAGAACATGATGCCCAGCATATTCAACCAGCAACTTACAGTGTCATCACAGCTGCCAAACAGTTGGCACATTCGGTCGATGTCCTGTTTGCTACCGACAGTGAGCAAAAGCCGTTGGCTCAAGAACTGGCCAAGGCACAAGGGATAAGTCGAGTTTTGGTGGCTGAACATGATGACTTTGCCCATCCGTTGGCTGAGCATCTAGCCGCACAAATTTTGTCTGTCGCTGGCGATTACGACTTTATCATGGCACCGGCGACCACCTTTGGTAAGAACGTCATGCCCCGCGTTGCTGCGAAATTGGGGGTGGCACAAATTTCGGACATCGTGGCAATTGAGTCTGCGGACACATTTAAGCGACCCATTTATGCTGGGAATGCCATCGCTACGGTGCGTTCAAAAGATGGGAAAAAGGTCATCACCGTACGAACCACCGCATTTGATGCGACTCCGGCAGAAGGCGGCACGGCAGAAGTCGTGGAGATCGAGGCTGTGCCAGCGCCCTCAAACGTGCGCTTCGTCTCACAAGAATTGACCCAGTCCGAGCGACCTGAACTGACAGCTGCTCGCATAGTGATTTCTGGTGGGCGTGGCATGGGAAGCGCCGAGAATTTTAAGATGCTCGAAGAAATTGCAGACATTCTCGGGGCAGCGGTTGGGGCGTCACGCGCTGCGGTCGATGCAGGTTTTGTGCCGAACGACTATCAAGTTGGCCAAACCGGCAAAATTGTGGCACCAGATCTATACATTGCGGTTGGTATTTCTGGCGCGATTCAGCACTTGGCCGGCATGAAGGACTCAAAAGTTATCGTTGCCATCAATAAAGACGAGGAAGCGCCAATCTTCCAAGTGGCGGATTATGGATTGGTGATGGATCTATTCAAAGCATTGCCAGAGCTGAAAGAGGCGCTTTTGGCGGCCAAGGGCAACTGAGATCAGGCGGGGTTCACCCGCCTGATCCACTTTTATTTGGCTTGGCTTCGTGCGTGTCCGGGAGTTGAATTCTTCGGGCGTCTATGCTCGAATGAAGCAAAGCTGTGGGGAGGGACGATCATCATAGGGTGAAGCGTCCGCCAAAAAATAAACAACGATAACTAGAGACATAAACATGGCTGCACGCGATCATTTTGATTCTCGTCTAGGCTTTATTCTCGCATCGGCAGGATCTGCTGTCGGACTCGGTAATATCTGGAAGTTTCCCTTTGAGGTCGGCGCCGGTGGTGGCGCTGCGTTCGTGATGGTCTATTTGGCGTGTTGTTTCCTGCTCGGCTTCCCAGTGATGACGGCTGAAATTGCCATCGGCCGGCATACACAGAAAAATCCAATTGGTGCGTTTCGGGCGTTGGGGCATCCGCGGTGGGCTTCAGTGGGTTTTTTGGGTGTCCTTGCCGGATTTCTTATTTTAAGTTTCTACAATGTCGTTGCCGCTTGGGCATTTGGTTATTTTCTCGAGATGGCTATCGGCGATTTTGCCATTGGTGATCATTTTGGTGAATTCACGGCGGATTGGGTGACTGTCGGTCTTTACGGTCTCATTTTTATGGGGGCTACGGCGTATGTAGTGGCAAAAGGTGTCTCACATGGCATCGAACGCGCTGCGAAGATTCTTATGCCCGCACTGTTGGTGATTGTGTTGATTTTGGTGGTCTATGCGTTGACATTGCCTCATGCAATGGAGGGTGTGAAATTTTATCTACAGCCTGATTTCTCAAAGGTCGATGCCCGCACCATTTTCAAAGCACTTGGCCAGGCGTTCTTCAGTTTGTCGCTTGGCATGGGGGCGCTTATCACCTATGGATCATATGTTTCGAAGAAAACCAATATCGTATCTGCAGCGGCCACCATTACCATCGCGGATGTCACTGTGGCATTCCTTGCTGGCTTGATGATGTTCCCGTTTGTGGCCTATTTGACGGGCGGAGACATGAACAAGATGGCTGAAGTGGGCGGAGGGCCTGGCTTTATCTTTCAGACCTTGCCCACTATTTTTCAGCAAATCGGGCCGATTCTAGGGCGTATCATTGGTGCCGTTTTTTTCTTGTTACTTTCTTTTGCCGCATTCACGTCGACAATTTCATTGCTTGAGGTGCCGACAGCTTATTTGGTGGATGAAAAGAAAATCGCAAGACCTGTGGCGACTTGGGCAGTCGCCATACTGATTTACCTCATCGGCATTCCCTCAATGCTCAGTTATGGCGCTGTGGAGACATTGAGTCAATTTATTCAATTGCCCGGCCAGACCGGTAAATTGCCGTTTTTAGACTTCATTGCCCTTGTCGCCAATGACACTTTTCTGCCACTTGGGGGATTCTTGATTTCAGTGTTTACTGCTTATGTGTGGAGAAAACAACGTTTTAATGCGGAATTGGTGGGCAGCGATGCAGGGTTAAAAGACTCGTGGTTATTGAAATATGTTGACTTTGCTATCAGTTACGTCTGCCCTGTAGTGCTTGGTGTGATCGTTTTAGTCACCATTTCGACAAGCTTTTTTGGTTTCGATTTGGCCAAACTGTTGTTTGGAGGCCAATGATGATGGCTGGCGCTAGGCATGAACGCCGGGCTCCCAAACTTTGGGAGGCTTTTCTGCCAGTTGTTTGCTTAGTCGTCATGCTGTTTTTTTCAGTTCGCTTTTTTGGCGCCGATTCGTCCTATGGTGCCAACCAGATCGCCTTACTCATCGCTGCCGGAATAGCAAGTCTGCTTGGGCTGCGCCTCGGCTTTGACTGGAAGAGTATTGAAGCCGGGATTGTCAAAGGCATTAGCATGGCCTTGGCGGCGATACTGATTTTGCTTGCGGTGGGTGCGCTGATTGGCAGCTGGATTGCCGCGGGCATTGTCCCCACAATGATTTATTACGGTCTGGATCTGTTATCACCAAAGGTTTTCTATTTGGCAACGTGTCTGATTTGCGCCATTGTTTCCCTCGCGATTGGAAGTTCTTGGACCGTAGCGGGAACGGTTGGTGTGAGTTTAATGGGCGTTGCGGTCGGCATGGGGCTATCGCCTGAGATTACTGCAGGCGCTATCATTTCTGGGGCCTACTTTGGTGACAAGATGTCACCATTGTCAGACACCACAAACCTCGCACCGGCGGTGGCTGGTACCGACCTTTTTTCGCATATCCGGCATATGACGTGGACGACGGCGCCTTCTCTCATAATTGCCTTAGCGGCGTTTACAGTGTTGAGCCTGGGGGTCGATCACGGCGCCGCCGTAGAAAACATTAACCTGATTCAGGGGAGAATTGCCGATTTATTTGCACCGAGTTTATGGTTATTACTGCCGGTATTGCTTGTGCTTATTTTGGCGGCAGTCAAATTCCCAGCATTCCCGACAATCATGATTGGTGCGTTGGTCGGTGCGTTGTTTGCGCTTTTTTTCCAACCACCACGGCTCATGCAATTGGCTGGCACAGAAGGTGTGGCGGGAGCAGTGAAGGGCGCATGGATGGCGTTGTTTTCCGGCTATGAAAGTCATACAGGACTTGAAGCCCTGGACAAACTGTTGACGCGTGGTGGCATGAGCAGCATGTTGAACACCGTTTGGCTAATACTGACAGCATTGACTTTCGGTGCGGTCATGGAGACGGTTGGGATGTTGGGACGCATCGTTGATGCCATTCTTGGCGTGGTGCACAGTACGGCATCATTGATCATTGCGACCATTGCCACTTGTATCGGGATGAACGTGATTGCTGCCGATCAGTACATGGCCATCGTGATTCCGGGCCGTATGTACCGGCTTGAATTTGCACGGCGGAAGTTGGCCGAAAAGAATCTTTCACGTACGCTTGAGGATAGCGGCACGCTCACTTCAGTGCTTATCCCATGGAATACCTGCGGGGCTTATATGGCCGGGACGCTTGGCATTGCGACGCTAAGTTATGCGCCGTATGCGATTTTTAACTGGGTCAACCCGATTGTGGCTATTGTGTATGCGCTTTTGAATTTCAAAATTGTTCCTATCGAGGACTCAGAGCCCCGAGACGAAGCCACAGCGCACGAGGTTGCTTGACAGTTGGCCTTGGGTTGGTATGCTTGCGCTCAATTTCTTGGTTTTAGCACAGTAATGGGAGATATCGCGGATGCCTGTCGTGAGACTGCCCGACGGCAGTGAACGTCGGTACGAGAAGCCAATCACTGTTGCCGATGTCGCTGCTGATATTGGGCCGGGCCTAGCTCGGGCTGCGTTGGCCGGACGGGTCAATGGTCGGCTTGTGGATACCAGTTATTTGATCGAAAACGATGTCGATTTGAGCATTATCACGGATCGCGATCCCGAAGGACTTGAAATTATTCGGCATTCAACAGCGCATCTGCTGGCGCAAGCCGTTCAGGACTTGTTCCCGGGCGCGCAAGTGACGATTGGGCCTGTCATTGAAAATGGGTTTTATTATGACTTTGCTTATGAGCGACCGTTCACCGAGGAGGACCTGCGCCGCATTGAACAACGAATGGAAGAGCTCGCCAAAGCTGATTTGCCTGTGCAGCGCGAAGAATGGGATCGTAACGAGGCGATAGCGTTTTTTGAAAAGTTGGGAGAAAAATACAAGGCTGAGATCATAAGAGAAATTCCAGAAGGCGAAATCATTTCGCTTTATCGTCAGGGAAATTTCATCGATCTTTGTCGAGGCCCGCATGTTCCATCCACCGGCAAGCTCAAAGCCTTCAAACTGACAAAGGTGGCTGGTGCCTACTGGCGTGGCGATTCACGTAATGAAATGTTGCAAAGGATATACGGAACCGCGTGGCCAGATAAGAAATCCTTAAAAGCCTACTTGCGCCGACTTGAAGAAGCTGAAAAGCGTGATCACCGGCGGATTGGTAAAGCACTCGATTTGTTTCACACTCAGGAAGAAGCCCCTGGGATGGTCTTTTGGCACAATGATGGTTGGACCATTTACACTGTTATTCAGGACTACATCCGGCAAGTGCTACGGGACCACGGGTATCAAGAGGTTCGCACGCCGGAGGTGGTCGACCGGTCTTTGTGGGAACGATCTGGGCATTGGGACAAATTTAAAGAGCAGATGTTCACAACGGAAAGTGAAAACCGTCAGTACGCCATTAAACCAATGAATTGCCCATGCCATGTTCAGATATTCAAACAAGGTTTGACTTCGTATCGCGATTTGCCAATTCGAATGGCTGAGTTCGGTTCTTGCCATCGCAATGAACCGTCCGGGGCACTTCATGGTTTGATGCGTGTGCGAAATTTTGTTCAAGATGATGCTCACATTTTCTGTACAGAGGATCAAATACAGCAGGAAGTGTCCAGCTTCATCGATTTGCTTTTTAAGGTATACCGTGATTTTGGCTTTGATGAAGTGATAATCAAGTTATCAACACGGCCGGAGCAACGGGTTGGATCGGACGAAGTGTGGGACAAAGCAGAGGCTGCGCTTGCCAGAGCCCTTGATGATAAGGGGCTGAAGTGGGAGGAGCTGCCAGGAGAAGGGGCCTTCTATGGCCCGAAAATTGAGTTTACCTTGCTCGACTGTATTGGACGGGCGTGGCAGTGCGGTACAATTCAAGTCGATTTCTCCATGCCGGGGCGGCTTGGTGCCGAGTATGTAGGAGAAGATGGTCAGAAGCATACTCCGGTCATGTTGCATCGAGCGATTCTAGGTTCGCTTGAGCGCTTTATCGGAATTCTTATCGAAAACTATGCCGGTAAGATGCCGACGTGGTTGGCGCCATGGCAAGCTGTTGTCTTGAACATTACAGATAAACAGGCCGAATATGTCGAGCGGGTAACAAAAAAGTTGCATGACAGTGGTTTTAGAGTGAAATCTGACTTGAGAAACGAGAAGATCGGCTTTAAAATCCGTGAGCACACATTGCGGCGTGTTCCTTACCTGCTCGTCGCAGGTGACAAAGAAGTGCAGGCACAGACGATTTCCGTTCGCACTCGGGATGGAAAAGACATGGGGGCCATGTCTTTAGAGGCGTTTGTTGAACTGCTCAAGGCCGACATCGCCGCAAAAGGTAGAGAGCAACAGGAGGACTAAACCATCAAAGCCGGATTTAGAAACGCTCGCAATATGCGCGAGCACCGTTTGAATGAGGAAATTAACGTGCCAGAAGTGCGCTTGATTGGCGCCGATGGCGAGCAGATTGGCATCGTCGATATTCAGACTGCGTTGGACAGGGCCGAGGAAGAGGGCCTCGACTTAGTTGAGATTAGTCCTCAGGCGCAACCGCCAGTCTGCCGCCTGATGGACTATGGCAAGTTTCTGTTTGAACGCAATAAGCAAAAAGCGGCGGCGAAAAAGAAACAGAAACAAATACAAGTCAAGGAGATTAAATTTCGACCCAATACGGATATCGGCGATTACAACGTCAAATTAAGGAATATCAAACGGTTCCTTGAAGATGGGGATAAGGTGAAGGTGACGGTTCGTTTCCGCGGAAGGGAAATGGCCCACCAAGAACTCGGTAAGCAATTGCTTGAGCGTGTTCAAGCAGATTGCGAAGAACTCGGGACTGTCGAGGCTTTTCCAAAGATGGAAGGCCGCCAGATGATTATGGTCATCAGTCCCAAAAAGAAGTAGCTCATGTTGATATGAGCGTCGCTGTCAACGGCAGCAAAGTAAGGCGCCGGGGGTTGGTGAAGTGCCGAAAGGCCACCTTCGGATTGTGCAACTGAGCCAGGCAATGAAACGGTCGCATCAAGCGACGGCCTGCCAGAAAAATGAGGTGAAACATGCCAAAACTTAAGACTGATAGAGGCGCGGCTAAGCGCTTTCGCAAAACCGGATCAGGCGGTTATAAGCGCAAGCATTCATTCCGTCGTCATATATTGACCAAAAAAACCACCAAACGTAAGCGCCATTTGCGTGGCAATCCCATGGTGGCAGCAGCTGACGTGCCAGCCGTACGTCGTATGTTGGTCGATTAATTGAGACGGAGGATTGAATCATGCCAAGAGTAAAACGTGGAGTCACTGCGCGTCGGCGGCACAAGAAGATTTTAAAGGCAGCGAAAGGTTATCGCGGTGCTCGTAGCCGGGTGTTCCGAGTTGCCAAGCAGGCGGTTATTAAGGCGGGTCAATACGCCTATCGTGATCGTCGTCAGCGCAAACGCCAATTTCGCCGTCTTTGGATCGCGCGTATCAACGCGGCAGCCCGTATGCACGGATTGTCATACAGCCGCTTTATCAATGGTCTGAAGAAAGCCTCTGTTGAGGTTGACCGTAAAATTCTTGCTGACATTGCGGTATTCGATCAGACAACCTTTGCAGCGTTGGTCGAGCAGGCGAAAGCGGGTTTGTCCAAGTAAACACAGTGCACTTGGACGATTTGCAAAGACCGGGAAGGGAAGAGTCTCGACCAGACTCTTCCCTTTTTATTTGTTAACCAAATGACAATTGGGGTTTCGGGCATGGCGCAATTGGAAGACATTGCTCAAGCAGGTATCGAAAAAATAAATCGCGCCCAATCGATTGATGAGCTAGAAGGCATTCGTGTTCAGTATTTGGGGAAAAAGGGGATATTGACGGAGCAGCTAAAATCGCTGGGGCGTTTGCCAGCTGAAGAACGGCCGAAGGTCGGAGCTCAAATCAATGCGCTCAAGCAGAAACTTCAAAAAGCGATTGCCAATCGACATCATGCCCTTAAAGAAGCAGCCTTGGCGGCACAGTTGGAGTCTGAGCGCATTGACGTCACCGAACCGGCCAGAGGCGCAGAAATTGGGGCTTTGCATCCGGTCAATCGTACCATCGCGCGGATTACGGAATTTTTTGTGAGTATGGGGTTTTCTGTGGCAGAAGGCCCAGAGATTGAGGATGATTACCATAATTTTGAAGCCCTGAATATCCCACCGCATCATCCAGCACGAGCGATGCACGATACATTTTATTTTGCAGACGGCACTTTGCTGAGAACACAGACGTCGGATGTGCAGATTCGCGTGATGGAGTCGCAAAAACCGCCGCTGCGAATTATTTCGCCAGGACGAGTGTATCGGTGTGATTCTGATATGACGCACAGCCCAATGTTCCACCAAGTTGAGGGGCTTTGGGTCGATAAAGGGGTTAACTTCGGTCATCTCAAACGAGTGCTTCATGACTTCTTAAATCATTTTTTTGAGTCGGATTTTGAAGTTCGTTTTCGGCCAAGTTATTTTCCTTTCACCGAGCCATCCGCTGAAGTGGACATTCGGCTGCGCGGGCAACACGATTGGCTAGAAGTTTTGGGTTGTGGCATGGTTCATCCCAAAGTGCTAGAAAATGTGGGTATTGATAGTGAGACGTACACGGGGTTCGCTTTTGGCATGGGCGTCGAGCGGTTGACGATGTTGCGCTATGGCGTTCGGGACTTGCGGCGCTTTTTTGAGAATGACATGCGTTTTCTGCGCGCCTTCTACTAAGACGATCGAGACGAATCTAAAGCAGGACAAAGCACAATGAAAGTACCATATTCATGGTTGCAAGCGTGGACGGGGATCGAGAAAAACAGTCAAGAAATCGCAGACCAACTCACGATGGCTGGTCTAGAGGTAGATGCCATTGAGCCCGTCGCCCCACCATTCCAGAATGTTGTGGTCGCTCAGGTGGTTGATTGCCGTCCACATCCAGACGCCGATAAGTTAAAACTCTGCCAAGTGAGTGATGGTGCCGAAACATGGCCAATCGTTTGTGGTGCACCTAATGTGACCGCAGGACTTAAAGTACCTTTAGCCAAGATTGGTGCAACATTACCTGGCGGCCTGAAGATTAAGAAAGCCAAACTCCGGGGACAATTATCCATGGGAATGTTGTGCTCAGCCAAGGAGTTGGGCCTTAGCGAAGACGGAGCCGGCCTGATGGAGCTACCACCTGACGCACCTGTGGGGGAAGATCTTCGGCGCTATCTTTTGCTCGATGACGAGGTCATCGATATCGACTTGACACCGAACCGTGGTGATTGCTTGGGCATCCGGGGAATCGCGCGCGAAGTGGCCGCGCTGAATTCGATTGTTTTTCGGGATCTCGAAGTGCCGCCCGTGACACCAGTCATTGATGACCGACGTACGGTTGAAATCAAAGCGACCGAGGGGTGTGGACGTTATCTAGGTCGTATTGTTCGGGGTATTGATTCGAGCGCAACCACGCCCATCTGGATGGTGGAACGCCTACGACGAGCGGGTATTCGAGCCATCCACCCGGTGGTCGATGTAACCAATTATGTATTGATTGAGCTAGGTCATCCGATGCACGGCTTTGATTTAGCGGAAATCGAAGGTGGCATTCAAGTACGGTGGGCAGCGTCTGGCGAAAAACTCGTCTTGCTCGACGGTCGCGAAATTGAGTTAGCAGAAGATTGTTTGCTGATTGCGGATGAGCGAAAACCACTCGCTTTGGCCGGAATTATGGGGGGAGAGCATTCTGGTGTCAGTGACCAGACCAGCGATGTATTCCTCGAAAGCGCATGGTTTCATCCATTGGCCATCACCGGTCGGGCGCGCCGCTTCGGTCTTCACACGGACGCGTCGCATCGCTATGAGCGAGGCGTCGACCCAGAGTTGCAACGCACAGCGATGGAACGGGCGACACAGTTGCTTGTTGAAATTGCTGGTGGACAGCCTGGGCCGATTGTTGAAGCCGTGGTTGAAAGCTGTTTGCCAAAAAGAGAACCAATTCTATTGCGACATGGGCAGATTGGGCGGAGCCTTGGCATCGCGCCTGATCAAGCGCAGGTCGAGAACATACTCGAAAGATTGGGCATGAATATCAATCGTGTTGATCAGTCGAGTTGGCGTGTCACGCCGCCGAGCTATCGCTTTGACATCGCCATTGAAGCTGACTTAGTTGAAGAAATCGCTCGTCTTTACGGATACAACAATATTCCGGAACAGCCGCCTTTGGCGGCGCTGCACATTGTGGCAGAGCCGGAAGCAAATGTGTCGAGAGAAACATTCAAGCAAATTTTGATTTCGAGAGGGTTAACCGAAGTCATTACGTACGCTTTCGTTGATAGAGAGCGTGAGCGCTGCATCTCGCCGAATCAAGAGCCGAAGGCGCTACTGAATCCTATTTCATCAGATCTTGCCGTGATGCGAACGTCTCTTTGGCAGGGATTATTGAACACCGTTTCTCACAATTTACGCCATCGCATCGATCGGATACGCATTTTTGAGACGGGATTGGTATTTCTTAACGAAGGGGATGATTGGCGGCAAGTGCCGAAACTTGCTTTTGCGCTCGTTGGGACACGGTTACCTGAGCCGCTTTATGCAAAAGAAAAGGTGGATTTTTTTGATGGAAAGGGGTTGGTGGAAACACTATTCTCGGCCATCGGTAAGCAGCCTAGATTTTCCGCCGATGTGCATCCGGCACTGCATCCGGGACGGACGGCGCGGATAACCGTGGATGGCCAACCTGTGGGATGGCTGGGCGAAGCGCATCCCAACATATTGCGCGAATTTGGTATCAAAACATCTGTCATCCTTGCCGAGTTGGATGAAGCTGCATTGCGCCAAAGGACAATTCCGGAGGCGCCAGAACTTGGCAAGTTTCCAAACAGCCAACGCGATCTGGCGATTGTGGTTGATGAGTCTGTGTCAGCCCAAGCAATTCTTGATTCAGTGCGAGCGTCTGGCGCGGAATACCTGCTTGATGTTCAAATCTTTGACATATATCGCGGTAAAGGCATTGATTTTGGTAGAAAAAGTGTCGCGTTGGGGTTGACGTTTGGAGTTCCATCGCGCACTCTTAATGATACCGAGGTGAACGAGCAGATATCACACGTGCTCGCGAAACTAGAAAACGACTTCAATGCAAAGCTGAGGGCGTAGCAATGGCGCTGACGAAAGCCGATATGGCAGACCGTTTGTACGAAGAGCTTGGCCTGAACAAACGTGAAGCCAAGGAGTTGGTGGAACAGTTTTTCGAAGAAATTCGTTGCGCTTTGGAGCGCGGCGAGCAAGTTAAATTATCCGGCTTCGGCAATTTTGACTTGCGGGAAAAAAACGAACGTCCTGGACGGAACCCTAAGACAGGAGAAGAAATCCCGATCAGTGCTCGCCGCGTCGTGACGTTTCGGCCGGGACAGAAGCTCAAGGCCAGGGTAGAAGCCTATGCTGGAGACAAGTAACAACAACGAATTACCGGAGATCCCCGCAAAGCGTTACTTCACCATTGGTGAAGTGAGCGCATTGTGTGATGTGAAACCGCACGTGCTCCGATACTGGGAGCAGGAATTTCCCCAATTGAAACCCGTCAAGCGCCGAGGAAATCGTCGTTACTATCAGCGAGAGGACGTTTTGGTGATCCGACAGATTCGTCATTTGTTGTACGAAGAGGGGTACACCATTGGTGGTGCTCGACAAAAAATCGAAAGTGGTGATATCAATGCGCCGGATAAAGAAACGATCAACGCACTGATCAACGACTTGGAGCAAATTGTCGAATTGTTAAAGCGCGTTGAATAGGTGGCGTTTCAAGCTTGCAAATTCGCACCAATCGGTTATCATTTCGCGCGGCTTGGCGCAACCACAATCGGGGCGTGGCGCAGTCTGGTAGCGCACATGCATGGGGTGCATGTGGTCGGAGGTTCAAATCCTCTCGCCCCGACCATGTTAAGCGGGAATAGCTCAGTTGGTAGAGCACAACCTTGCCAAGGTTGGGGTCGCGAGTTCGAGTCTCGTTTCCCGCTCCAAATCTAAAACCGGCTTCTGCTGGTTTTTTTATTTACACACCTCGCGATTCATAGTCATGGTCGCCGCGCTCAGTACAGCCCTAATCCGGCCTATTCGGTCTCTTCAGTAAAGTATTACTTACTTGTGCTGGGACGAGTCGCGTTTTTTGCATAGGCCCTTTGTATTGCAAGGGTTGTTTCTAGTCTCGGCTGCGTTTCACACGTGAAATCACACAGTTTTTTAGGCGAATTATCTATGCCGTTGGGAAGCTGAAATTATTTGCTTGTGTCTATTCCTTGCGTTGGTGCCTGAGTATGCGTAGCGTAGAAATATTTTCATGTTGCCGTTCCCAGGTCGATGTCAATGCACTGTAGCAGGGAGGAGACAACGAATGCCAGGTCTTGTGGATTTGCGTGAACTCATCCGTTTTATGTCGCCAAAATTGAACGATGGCACCTTCGTATTCTGCTGTTTGCCGTATGGCCAAATAGACGAAATGAAACTCAGCCCAGTGGCGACAATCAACGAGCCGGAAGGGACGACGGTCGTGCTCGATGTCTCAGTGGCTCAAGCGGCTGGCTTGGAATTTCACGGTACATTCAAGCAGATCACCTTGATGGTGCATTCAAGCTTAGAGGCGGTGGGTTTGACCGCGGTCGTCGCTGAACGGCTCGCGTCAGAGGGCATCAGTGCCAATGTCTTCGCCGGTTTTTATCATGACCACATATTTGTCCCTGAAGATAAAGCCCAACTTGCGATGACGGCTCTGCAAGCACTAAGAGATGAGGCCTAAG
>RFGJ01000528.1 GCA_003696665.1 Gammaproteobacteria bacterium
CGCCGCGCGCGAATCGGGGCGCGAATTGCAAAGTCTGGTTTGGGTTGGCGGTGGTGGTTTTGCAGTCACCGCCGCTGCCGCTAACGCTCACGTTGGGCGGGTTGGGAGTTAATTGGAGCACTAGTGAACATGATAGCGCGTAGTCTCCGTAGAGTTCTCAAGAGCAATTTTAAGGGAGTAATGCTGTTTATCAGTGGTGTGGTTGTCTCTGCGATTGCTTCAAATCTTCTGGAAAAGGTTATCACTTGGTCAGAAGGTATATTAGCCTTTTCAAGTGTGGTTCTCGTTATTTCTGCAATTTACTTTTTCTCTACCGTTAGTGAGCACATGCAGACGTTGTCTAACAAGATGGCGACGACAGTGTCTTACAAAGAAGAACTTTTTAGGGAGCACGAAGGTGTTGCATTCAGAGGTGTGGTCTTTAGAGAGTTGGCAAAGTTGGTGAGCGAAGCGGAGAGCGAAATACTGGCACTAGCAGCTACGGTAGAAAGTGTGACAGAATTAGCCCAACCCACGTTGTTCAAAACAACGGAGCACCCTTCACGCGCTGAGTATCTTCGCGCTTTGGAAGACACTATTGTTCGGCATAGAGAGATTGGCTTCAAATATGTGCGCATTAACCAAGTGCCTCTCGATGGCATAGATAAACCTCTCTCAAAATATCTTGGCAACACGTCATCGGCACATTGCCGGCGAATTCTCGAACTCGAACGGCAATCAGATAACGCGAAATTGACACTCGCGATAATGAAATTACCTCAACGAAGGCTTGGTAGTTTTATGATTGTTGACAGACGTTATCTTGTGCTCGAAGTAGATGGAATTGATTCTGAAGGTAATCCATATGCAGCGGGCATGTTTTTCCTGGAAGACAGGGAAGGAAGAATCATTGAGAGATTCTTGTGGTATTTTGATAACTTGGAGCGATTGGCTCAACCTGTCACTTTGGAAGAACTGTAAGTTTTCCCGCCCAACAATGCGTGCAGCGGACAGCGGCTACGCCGCGCGCGAATCGGGGCGTGAATTGCAAATCAGGTCACAGGTGGGCGGTGGTGGTTGTGCAGACGACGCCGCTGCCGCTAACGCTCACGTTAGCCCGCTTATCTACCCTTACGGTCGCTCAGTGAGCCGAGCAAACGGTAAGAGACTTTTGATTCCAGATCTATGAGTCCCTCACAGAGTTACGATCCTGACTGCTTCATTTGCCGCA
>RFGJ01000529.1 GCA_003696665.1 Gammaproteobacteria bacterium
ATTGATCACATCCAGCCCGGCCGCGGCCATCTCCCGGCCCTTCTGCATCATCATGGCCGTGACGCTGCCCGGCACAGCCTCCACAAGTTCAGAGAGTGGTTTCATTGTTCTGTGACTGGACCTCCGCGCAAGGATTGGGGTGTTCAAAGTGAGCTGAACCGACATTCCCGGAATGTTCAACCGGTTTTGCATGCATCTCAATGATTTGGGACGTTATGATATACTATCACACAGGTTCATATGTAGATGGCCGTGTGACGAAAGGAAGGCAGCGATGCAACTCGAAAGTTACTTTGAAGTCCTGGGCCCCAACGACATCCGCATTGCAGGCACCCGCATCGGTATCGAGACCGTCTTATATGACTATCTATATCGGAGTCAGACGCCGGAAGATATCGCGGCTCGGTATCCTTCTCTCACGCTCGAGCAGGTATACGCGACGATTTTATTTTACCTGCACAACCAGGAAAAGCTCACGAATTATCTTGCCGAGTGGCTGGCCCACGGAGACCAGATGCGCAAAACGCAGGAACAAAACCCGCCGCCAGTTCTTCTGCGCCTGCGTGATCTCGCTGCAAAACAGCCTGATCCCCAGACGGTTCAAAAATGAGCCGTCTTCGCTTTCTCCTTGACGAAAATGTGGACCCTATCCTCCGCAAAGCACTTCACAGGCGTGTCCCTGAACTGGAAGTTTGGCGCGTTGGCGACCCAATCGCCCCTTCTTATGGAACATCAGACCCCGACATTCTGCGTTGGTGCGCCGCGAACCGCTTTGCTCTCCTCACCCACAACCGTGCTTCTATGCCCGGCCATCTCCGTTCATTTCTGCATCGGCACGGGCACGCGCCTCCGATCTTTGTTCTTCATCCAAGCATGACAATCGAGGAAACCGTGCAAGAACTGCTTCTGATCTGGGGCGCCTCTGAAGCCGAAGAGTACGAGAACTCAATCTGGTACTTGCCCCTGAGTTAGTTCTACACACTCCTCAATACATCCGCGATAGCCGCGCAGAGGTAGTCCATGTTGCTGCTGGTCATCCCGGCCACGTTGATGCGCCCGGAGCCCACAATGTAGACGGAATGGCGCTCCCGCAGGGCGTGCACCTGCTCGGGCGTCA
>RFGJ01000531.1 GCA_003696665.1 Gammaproteobacteria bacterium
GGAAGCCCAAATCGCCGACTGGCGCGAAATGCTGCCGTGGGTGCGCGGCTGGGGCGCCGATTGCGAGGTGCTCGCGCCGGAACGGCTGCGCAAACGGCTAGAGCAAGAGGCCAGGAAGATAGCGCGTGTTTATGGGGTGAGAGAAATCAAAAAAGAAGAAGACTTGATTGCCCACCGTAGCGAAGATGAAAGAGAACAATCGCTTCTCACACACCTTCATGAAACATCCGAACTGGCGGGGCGCTTTGCTGCTAAAGTAGGATTGGCCGATGTTGGAAAAATCATGGGGTTGTTGCATGATTTTGGAAAGGCCAGCGATTTGTTTCAAGGTTACTTGCGCTCCAGGCAAGGTTTGATTAGCCCCGATGAAGACGGTTATGTGGATGCTCAACGTGGTGAAGTTGATCACTCCACAGCCGGGGCGCAGTTGATTTACGAGAAACTCGCTAGTCGTGGGAAAGAAGGAAAAATCCTGGCCCAGTTTTTGGCGCTTGCCATCGCTTCGCACCATTCTGGGTTGACAGACTGTCTGAAGCCTGATGGCTTCAATGACTTTAAACGACGGATAAACAAAGACACAGGCCTGACACATCTTGCTGAATCCAGAAACAAACTGCCTGAAATTGAAGAACAGTTAGACGAGATTCTGGCACAGCCAATTGAAAGGCAGTTTTTCGAAAAACTTTTCAAACGCATGAAAGAGTCGAATGATTCAAACATGACAATGCCTTTCAAACACGGTTTATTGGCGCGCTTCCTATTGAGTTGCCTTTTGGAGGCTGACCGCCTGAACACTGCCGATTTTGAACATCCTGAAAATGAAACGTTGCGGAATTACGGTAAATATGTCTCATGGGATGTTCTCATCCAACGACTGGAAGGCAAATTTGAAACATTCGCACGTGAGACTGCCCAAATGAAGACCGGTAGCCGCACTTGGGAGGTCAACCAACTGCGGGCGCGAGTAGCCCAGTATTGCTTAGATGCGGCTAATAAACCCAAAGGCATTTACCAATTGACCGTGCCCACAGGGGGCGGTAAAACGCTGTCCAGTCTGCGTTTTGCCTTGCATCACGCTCGTGAGCACGCCATGGAACGAGTTTTCTACATTGTCCCTTACATCACAATTATCGAGCAAAATGCAGATACCGTACGAGAAATCTTGGAAACAGAAAAGGAACGCGGGAAAATCGTTCTAGAGCATCACTCCAACTTAACCCCTGAAAAAGAAACCCGTCGCCACAACCTGTTAGCGGAAAACTGGGACGCTCCCATTGTGTTCACCACCCAGGTCCAGTTTCTGGAAGCGTTGTTTGGTCCCGGCACGCGTAACGCTCGTCGGATGCACCAACTGGCGAACTCAGTCATCATTTTCGATGAAGTCCAAACCATCCCCGTCAAAACGACAGAGATGTTTACCACTGCTTTACGTTTCTTGACCCACGATTGTGGTGCAACCATTGTGCTCTGCACGGCGACTCAGCCGCCCTTCGATAAATTGGACACTCCCTACCGCAGGTTGAACATCACCCCTGAACAGCATATCGTTCCAATCCAAGGTGAGCAGGAACTGTTCAGAAAATTAAAACGTGTTGAAGTCTACGATGAACGCAAGCCAGGTGGCTGGAGTCATGCCGAAATTGCCAACCTAGCAGAACAAGCTCTGCAAGAAAACGGCAGTGTTTTGGTTGTTGTCAATACCCGTGCTTCGGCACGGGCATTGTACCAGGAAATCAAAACCCGCAAGCCGAACGCAGGACTCTACCATCTGAGTACCAATATGTGTGCCGCACATCGCAGAGATAAACTGGATGAAATCACGTCCAAGCTGAAATCCGGCCAGCCCGTGATTTGTGTCAGCACACAACTCATTGAAGCCGGCGTGGATATTGACTTCGGCGCAGTCATTCGAGCCCTGGCTGGTCTGGATTCGATCACACAATCCGCCGGGCGCTGCAACCGCCACGGCGCGCGCGAGGACGGAGGCAAGGTATGGATTATCAACCCTCAAGAGGAAACCCTTGCCCATCTGCCAGAGATCAAAATTGGCCGCGACTATGCACAACGCCTGCTCGATGATTTCAAAAATGATCCCGCCGCCTTTGAGCACGATCCTATTGGGTTGCAAGCGGTGTCAATGTACTATAATTGGTACTATACCGCCCAGAAAGACAAAATGAAGTATCCTGTAAGCAGGAGCTCATCAGTGGGAAGAGATGACAATCTGTTCAACCTGCTTTCGACAAATAGCCTTTCAGTAACAAACTACAGAGCGGCTCATCACGGGAACGCACCTGAAATACTATTGAAACAATCGTTTCGCACTGCAAATCGAGAGTTCCGCGTCATTGACTCGCTTACATGCAGTGTAATCGTGCCGTATAAAGATGGAAAACAGATTATCACAGAGTTGTGCAGCGCTTACGAACTGGGAAAATCAGGCCGCTTGCTCAAAAAAGCCCAGCGATACTCTGTAAATTTATTTGAGAATCAATTCAAAAAACTGCATAAGGGGGGAGCGATCCACGAGGTGCAAGAAGGAGCGGGTGTCTTTTATCTTGATGACACATACTACAACGATGAATTTGGATGGAGCGATGAATCTGACAGCACCATGGAAACGCTCATCGTATAACGTTGTTGGAGAATAAAAGCACAAACCACTGCTTTCTCAACCCGTGAACAAAAGGAGGTCTCAATGAACTACAAAAATATCGTAGAGTTCAAAGTATGGGGCAAATACGCACTTTTTACTGACCCTCTGACCAAACTTGGCGGTGAAAAGTACTCCTATCCGGTGCCCACCTATGAAGCGTTGAAAGGGATCCTGAGCTCGGTGTATTGGAAACCGACCATTGTGTGGTACATCGACAAAGTCCGGGTAATGAGCCCTATCCGCACCCAAACGCGCGGCGTTAAGCCTATCAAATATCAGAAGGGCAACAACGAAAGCAGCAATGACCTTGCAATTTATACCTACCTCACCGATGTTGAATACCAGGTGCAGGCTCATTTCGACTGGAATTACAACCGCCCTGACCTGGAAAAGGACCGCAACGATCACAAACATTACTGGATCGCACGCCGGATGATCGAACGAGGTGGCAGGCGAGACGTGTTTCTTGGCACGCGCGAGTGCCAAGGGTACGTTGCTCCGTGCAAATTCGGCGAGGGCCAGGGATTTTACGACAACTACGGAGAAATGGCCTTTGGACTGATGTTCCATGGCTTCGACTATCCCGATGAACACAAGGATGGCGAGTTGTGGGCTCGATTCTGGCGGGCCAAAATGATCGATGGCGTGATCGTGTTTCCTCGGCCGGATGATGAGAAAGCCATTGTCCGCAAGTTCCTGCGTCCGATGAAAGCTAGCCCACCTCAAACAGTCGGATTGACAGAAAAAGGCTTACTTGAAGGCTACCAAGAAGGAGCGTGATGAGATGAACTGGATTCAAAGCCTTTATGAAACCTATGAAAATTGCCAACACATGGTTGGTTACACAAACGAACCGACTAGGCCGTTACTCCCTATTTGCCACATTACCGTTCAAGCGCATATTGAGGTCGTTATAGACGGTGAGGGAAATTTCCGCCGCGCCCAACTTGTGGACAAACGCGATGCAACCACTATCATCCCGGCAACCGAAAGTTCTGCTGGCCGCTCTGGAAACAAACCAACACCCCACCCGTTCAGCGATAAATTGCAATACCTAGCAGGCGATTTTGTCGAACACGGTGGCAAAGTGACATCGGGATTTGCGAAAGACCCTGAAGAGCCCTATAGACAGTTTGTAACGTTGCTGACCAATTGGTGCAATTCGCCCTACGGTCACCCCAAAGCGCGCGCCGTGCTAACATACGTTCAAAAGAAAACTTTGATGCAAGACCTGATAACCCAGAAGATTCTCCTGGTTGACGGTAACGGCAACTTGATCAGCAAAAAGGAAGCAAAGCGCGATAGAAATTCAAAAGACATCTTTTCCGTTCTAAACGCCCAAACCCAAGATGGCGCAGTCGTGCGCTGGATTGTGGAAACCCCCAATGCCTCGGAAAGCAAAACCTGGCGTGATGCTACCCTTTGGGAAAGTTGGGCTAACTACTATCTTAACACAACAAAGACCGAAGACCTTTGTATGGTGACCGGGCAAAGACGCGTGATCACTTTCAATCATCCCAAATTCATTCGGCGCGAAGGGGATAACGCCAAACTGATCTCCGCGAATGATAAGAAAAACTTCACTTTCCGGGGCCGTTTCACAGAAGACAGACAGGCATGTACCGTGAGCCTGGAAGCATCTCAAAAAGCGCATTATGCGCTTGCCTGGCTGATCAGCAGGCAAGGATATCGCGATAAGCAAGGCGAATTGGCCGTCGTCGCCTGGGCCACGTCAGGAGCGAAAGTGCCACAACCAACAGATGATTTTTCCGACTTGTATGGTGACTTGCCATCCGAAGAGGAACAGGTTGCGGATACAGCCCAAGATATGGCCATTCGCCTGAAAAAAGCCATCGCCGGTTACCGCCAGAAGATTGACGCTCGCGACGACGTGGTTGTCATGGCCGTGGATTCGGCTACACCAGGGCGTTTAGCCATTGTCTATTACCGCACCCTGAAAGGCTCAGACTTCTTGGACCGCATTGAAAACTGGCACAAGACTTGCGCATGGCAACATAAATACGTTAAAAGGGAAAAGCCAGAACCTGAGACTGGCAAAATGAAGTCCATCCTTATCCCCTTTTATGGGGCGCCCGCCCCGGCGGACATTGCCGAAGCGGCTTATGGAACAAACCGTGACGGAAGATTTGTAGTAGATGACAGGTTGAAGAAGGCGACTATCAAACGCCTGCTCCCCTGCATTGTGGATGGTCACCCCATCCCCCGCGATTTGGTAGATTCAGTTGTCAGGCGGGCATCCAACCGAATTGGGATGGAAGACTGGCAATGGGAAAAAGCCTTGAGCATTGCCTGTGCACTCTATCGTAAATACAGATATGGAAAGGAGAAACTCGAAATGGCACTTGATGAAACCAGAACATCTAGGGATTACCTTTATGGCAGACTTCTTGCAATTGCCGATGTGCTGGAAGAACGCGCTTTGTCAAAGGCTGAGAAAAACCGACCAACCAATGCCGCCCGCTACATGCAGCAATTCTCACAACGTCCATTTACAACCTGGAAACAGATACACGAATTACTTACCCCCTATTTCATGCGGCTGGGAGGCCAAGCTAGCTATTACAAGAAACTTATCGGCGAAGTCGAAGACCTGTTCACCCCTGATGATTTCATCAGCAACAAGCCACTGAGCGGCGAGTATCTGCTTGGCTATTACTGTCAGCGACAAAAGATGTGGGAAAAGACAGATAAGTCCGCAACAAATGATGATGATTCAAACGAGTAGTTCACACCAAATCATAAGGAGGTTTTACCATGACCACTCTCTCCAAGAAAATTGATTTTGCTGTTGTTCTGACCGTACAGCACGCTAATCCAAATGGCGACCCGCTCAACGGCAACCGCCCGCGCGTTACTTATGACGGCTTTGGTGAGATATCAGATGTCGCCATCAAGCGCAAGATTCGCAACCGCCTGCAAGATATGGGGCATGCAATTTTCGTCCAATCAGATGACAATCGCGTAGATGATTACGGCAGCCTGCGCGAACGAGCAGAAAAAACGCTCAAAGGCGTGGACACAAAAGACAAAAAGAAGTACCAGGAAGTCGCCTGCAAGACTTGGCTGGATGTACGTGCCTTTGGTCAGGTATTCGCTTTCAAAGCCAGGAAAGGCAAGAAGAGTAAAGGCGAAGAGGACAGCGATAGCGTGTCAATTCCCGTACGTGGCCCCGTTTCGATTCATCCTGCTTTTTCAGTTGCTCCTGTTTTGGATCGGGCCTCGAGCATTCAAATTACAAAGAGCGTTAGCGGCGAACCAAGCGAAAAACGGGGTTCCGACACAATGGGCATGAAACATCGCGTTGATCATGGTGTGTACGTCTTTTATGGTGCGATAAACCCTCAACTTGCCAGCAGAACCGGTTTTTCGGACGAAGACGCGCAGGCAATCAAAGAAGCTCTGCGGACGCTGTTCGTCAATGACGCATCATCTGCTCGACCAGAAGGTAGCATGACTGTTCACAAGGTTTACTGGTGGGAGCACAACAGCCTGCACGGCCAATATCCCTCGGCGAAAGTGCATCAATCTGTGCGTAGCAAAATCCGCGTCAAGGATGGAGTAGAGACCCCTCAAAGCATTGAAGATTATTACATCCCGACGAAAGAAGAGATTGAAGCCGAACTGCCGGGGTTGCAATGCGAAGTGCTTGATGGAGAATAACTGTCTTCTCAAACACGCCAGCGACCTGGGCAACGCCCCCTCGCACCTGCTCTTCGAGCGGGTCAAGGTGGCGCGCAAGCCGGACGTGGCCGTGCCGCGCAGTTTCA
>RFGJ01000532.1 GCA_003696665.1 Gammaproteobacteria bacterium
ACGCTTCGCCACTTCAGCTGCCAAGGTTGGTCAACACGCCAACTGCCAGTTCTGCCCAAAGATAGACGAAAACTATGGCTATGATGATACCGATAGCCGCTCAATACTTTTCGCGCACTTTCCGGGCGATGATCACAAATAGGCTAAAGCAACCAAACAACAGTATTTCCATCACGGCGAAATCTGCCGGTTGCCAATTAACCTCTTCCGTCGCCTGCATGGCAATCCAAGGCACCGACAGCAGCCCCAAGGTGACCAACCTCAGCCACCGGAAAACATGTTGGTGCATCACCAGACGGTGAAGACGGCTAGGCATCTGACATTCCTGTCGCTTGGCGCATAGGATAAGACTACGCCAATTTTTTCTACGCTTCCAGCGTCAAAGAGATGTGATAGATCAAGAGGTGATCACGTTGGGGCGCCAACTGAGGATATGGCGGAGAGGGTGGGATTCGAACCCACGGTAGGGGTCAACCTACGCCGGTTTTCAAGACCGGTGCTTTCAACCGCTCAGCCACCTCTCCGGTGTGTGCGCGCAATTCTATCGCATTCGCGCATAATTGCAAATTTTTGTCGCACACTCAATGGCAAAACCGACCGGTCAAAAGACGCGCAAATCGGTGGCAGCTGAGTGAATTTTGCTGGTAAACTATTGTCAGAACATAGAAGACAAAAAGTTCGAGGGAGAACGATGGACATACAAGAACGTACGGCAAATCAGACGCAAACAGCAGTTGAGCGTCAAACTGGTGTGCTCGCCACCAATTCGGTGCTGCGTAACACCTACCTACTTTTGAGTCTGACACTCGGCTTCAGTGCCTTCACTGCCTGGTTGAGCGCGGCCCTCAATGCCCCGATGATGCATTGGGCCATTATGTTGATCGGATTTTATGGCTTGCTGTTCGCCATTGAGAAAACCAAAAACAGTTTGGTTGGGCTGGTGCTGACATTCGTATTCACTGGCTTTTTAGGCTACACGTTGGGGCCTGTGCTTGCCATCGTCTCAGTGGCCGCGCCTAAGGCACTGGCGCTCGCACTTGGTGGCACGGCTGCCATTTTCTTGAGTTTGTCTGCCTATGTGCTGATGACAGGCAAAGACATGAGCCGGCTCGGCGGGTTTATTTTCGTTGGCTTTTGGGTGCTGCTCATCAGCGTGATTGCTAACCTGTTCCTAAACATCCCGGCTTTGGGGCTCGCAATTTCGGCAGGCTTCATTCTGTTTTCATCTGCGGTGATTTTGTATCAAACCAGCGAAATCGTTCGCGGTGGCGAGACCAACTATATCACCGCCACGGTCACTCTGTTTGTGTCGCTATACAACATCTTCGTCAGCCTGCTGCATCTCATTTTGTTTTTTGCAGGCGACGACTGATCACGTGCCCGAAGCGCGTGGCGCTTCGGGATTTTTCCTTATGCCGTCCATCATCGTGCACGTCAACGCGGACCCGCTATCCACACCGGCGCATCTGAGCGCAATACGGTTTTTTCTTGCCTGCCAAGCAGAAAAGCTTGATGTGCCTATGGTCTTTTTTTCTGGTGACGCTGTGCGCATTGCCATCTCGCCAACCGTGCCGCGCTCGACCGCTGATGATCTCGCCAACCAATGGGCCAAAATAGCCGCACGCTCAAACACGCAATTGTCCGTGTGCACGTCGGCCGCAGTGCGCCGGGGCGTCATTCCACCGGATGAGGCCGAAGTGCGTCAATGGCACAGCAATTGGCATCCGGCCTTTTACGCTGGCTCTTTAGCGGATCTTTCGCAAATGCTCGCTGAAGGTGCCAAGTTGATTCGTTTTGGAGCCTAGCCATGCGCTGTGTTGTGATACTGCACAAGCCACCAGAATTCAGCGAATCGACCAGTGAAGCCATTGAACTTGCGATGTCGATGGCTAATTTTGGTGTTGGTTGTGCAGTATGGGTGACGGGCGATGCGCTCCAGTGGGTGAATGGCGAACTTCCTCGACACCAGCTTGGGCGGTTCGATAACACCAAGCTTTTGAAAGCCTTGCCATTTTATGAAATCGATGAGATTTGGGCGTTGGCAGACGAGCGTCCAGAGGCGCCGCTCGATGAGGTAGCGATACAATGGCTGACACGCGATGAATTAGCGGCACGGCTTGCGTCTGCCGAACTGGTCATAGGTGAATAAGCCATGCGTTTAATTCATTTGCATCGCTTGAATCATGACGTGACCTCGTGGTTGGCGCCACTGCTCGCAGCTTTCGAGAAAGACACCACGATCGTTTTGCGTGAACAAGCGATCAAACATTGGCTACGCGCGCCCACTGTGGTCTCAAAAAACGTCACGATCTACGCACTGGCCGACGATGCGCATCGCTTCGGCATCACAGAGGATGTTTTGACAGACAAAGACATCACCCCCATTTCAGACACTCAATTTGCGCGTCTGGTCATGCGCGCGGATCAGGTTTGGAGTTTGCCGTGATGACGATTGAAGTGGATGGTCGCTCCATTGACACTGACCGTGAAGGTTACCTGTTGAATGCCAGTGACTGGACACCACGTGTCGCCGAGGTGATCGCTGAACGGGAACAGCTGGTGCTGACCGACGAGCATTGGGAGGTCATACGCTGGGTTCGGACGTTTTATGAAGAATTCGGCAAATCACCGTCGATTCGCCCACTTGTCAATTATCTGAAACAGACCATGGGGCCCGAAAAAGGCAATAGCATTTATCTGGCGATGCTCTTTCCCGGTGGTGTTGCCAAGCAGGCCACCAAGCTGGCCGGTCTGCCGAAACCAGCTCGGTGCACCTAAGCGGCCTTAGCCGCCAATATGTGTGCGCCCGCCCATGTATGGGCGCAAAATTTCAGGGATCCACACCCGTCCGTCGGCCTCTTGGAAGTTTTCCAATATGGCCACCAGTGTTCTGCCGACGGCCAAGCCAGAACCATTGAGCGTGTGCACAAGTTGCGGTTTGCCGCCGCCCTCAGGGCGATAACGGGCCTGCATGCGACGTGCCTGGAAGTCACCGAAGTTAGAGCATGACGAAATCTCCCGGTAGGTGTTTTGGGCTGGCAACCACACTTCCAGATCATAGGTTTTCTGTGCGGAAAAACCGGTGTCGCCAGCGCACAACACCACCACCCGGTAAGGTAAGCCAAGGAGCTGCAGAATGTGCTCGGCATGACTGGTCAGTTCTTCGTGCGCGGTTTTGGAATGCTCCGGGTGAACAATTTGTACCAGCTCGACTTTATCAAATTGATGCTGACGGATAAGGCCGCGTGTGTCCTTGCCGTGCGATCCCGCTTCACTGCGGAAACATGGCGTGTGGCTGACCAGTTTGATTGGCAATGCGGATTCGGCAATGATCTCTTCGCGCAAAAGATTGGTCACCGGCACTTCGGCAGTGGGAATCAAATAGAACTGGCGACTGTCGCCCTCAGCAGCACGAATGGCAAACAGATCCTGTTCAAACTTGGGCAATTGTCCTGTGCCGATCAAGGCTTCACGCTCAACCAAATACGGCACATAGACTTCCTGATAGCCATGTTTTTCGGTATGAATGTCGAGCATAAATTGCGTAAGCGCACGATGCAATCGGGCAATATCTCCCCGCATGACGGAAAAGCGTGCTCCAGAAATTTTGGCCGCCGCAGCAAAATCCAGTCCATTTAAACGTTCACCGACATCCACGTGATCGGCCGCCGCAAAATCAAAGGTCTTTGGCTGCCCCCAACGGCGAATTTCCTGATTGTCGTTCTCATCCGCGCCATCGGGCACCGAATCATCCAGCAGATTGGGAATGCCGAGCAACAATGCATCCAGTTCTGTCTGCACCGCTTCGAATTGTTTTTTGGCCGCCTCAAGCTGTTCCCCCAAGCCGGATACTTCGGCCAGCAGCGGCGCGATGTCCTCGCCTTTGGCCTTCGCCTGACCAATGGCCTTGGAGCGCCGATTCCGCTCATTTTGCAAGTCCTGCATTTTGACCTGAAGGGTCTTGCGTTGACCTTCCAGTGACTTGTATTTCTCGACCGGAAAGTCAAACCCACGGCGAGCCAGATTGGCAATCACGCCCTGTAAATCGGTTCGTAACAATTTCGCATCAATCATCAGACCACTCCGCCCCCAAATAAAATGTCCACACTGTCAGAGATATCTCATCGTCGTCACCGCACCAATGGCAGTGCAAACAAATGCACCGGCCACAGTGACCGTCACATAGGCGCTGGCGCGCCAAAGTTGTCCCTTTTGAATCAACTCAAACACATCCCACGAGAATGACGACATGGTCGTCAGTGCGCCGAGGAAACCAACCACAAGTCCCGCACGCCACACAACAGGGATTTGATGCGCCGGATGACTCCACCAGCCATACAACACGCCGATCAGGAAGCTACCGACCAAATTCACCGCCAAGGTGCCCCACGGGAAACCGCGCCCCATGGTCAACCCCAACCATTGCGTGACCAACAGACGACTGACCGCACCAAAAGCGCCACCGACTGCAACAGCGGCGATGGTTTGCGGGCTTAGCATGAGCTTCTCCCAAACAAATTTACGCTGGCACGATTGTATCAAGACTTTCCAGCTTTGTGTTCGCTTTCACGACGCGCGATCCACGCTAGCTTCTCCGCAATTTTCTGCTCAAGCCCCCGGTTGACCGGCTGATAATAGGTCCGTGGTGTCATTTCATCCGGAAAATACTGGATGCCCGGAATGTAACCACTGGGATCGTCGTGAGGATATTGGTATTCCTTGCCGTGACCCAACGTTTTTGCCAGCTTTGTCGGCGCATTGCGTAAATGTACGGGCACAGCATACGACGGCAACTGACGCACATCCTGCATGGCCTGTTTGAAGGCCGTGTACACAGCATTGCTCTTAGGGGCACTCGCCAAATACACCACGGCTTGCGCCAGCGCGAGGTCACCTTCTGGCGAACCAAGTCGTTCATAACTTTGCCATGCATTGACGGCGACGGTTAACGCCCGCGGGTCAGCATTGCCAATGTCTTCGCTGGCCATACGCACCAACCGTCTGGCAATATAGTGACCGTCCGCACCACCATCGAGCATGCGACATAGCCAATATAACGATGCATCCGGCTGACTGCCTCGCACTGATTTGTGCAGTGCAGAAATTTGGTCGTAGAACAGGTCGCCCCCTTTGTCAAACGCCCGCACATCAAGGTGCAAAATGTCTCCCAGAGCATCGATATCGAGCGTCTGGCCTGGCGCATCAACGGTCATGGCGGCCATCTCAAGCAGGTTCAGGGCCCGCCGAGCATCACCATCCGCCGCACGCGCCAAGGCCGCAAGCGCTTCTGGCGTCAGTTCGAGTTGGAGCGCTCGAAGCCAGGCATCTTCGGATAAAGCCTTGCGCAACAGTTGGCTGATGTCGTGTTCAGACAACGGTTTGATCACATAGACGCGAGCCCGTGAGAGCAGCGCTCGATTGAGTTCAAACGCCGGATTCTCGGTCGTCGCCCCAATAAAAATGATGGTGCCGTCTTCAATGTAGGGCAAAAAAGCATCTTGCTGCGCTTTATTGAAGCGATGCACCTCGTCAACAAAAAGCACAGTTTTCTCGCCCTGTTGCCGCGCTTTGCCAGCTTCCGACATCACTTGCCTGATGTCTTTGACGCCTGAGGTGACCGCGCTCAGCGTCACAAAGCGGGCCTTCGTTGATTCTGCAATGGTCATCGCCAACGATGTTTTTCCTGAGCCCGGCGGCCCCCACAAAATCATGGAGTGCAGACGATCGTCGGCGACCGCTTTGTAGAGTGGCCGACCTTCGGCCAACAGATGCGATTGTCCGACATAATCGGAAAGGCAACGCGGCCGCATCCGCGCGGCCAATGGCGTTGTGGGGATATCAGGAAGCTTGTCGGCCATCGCGTGAATCAACGATTTCGGTGCCCTCCGGCAGGCTCAAAAAGAACAGACTATCGGCCACGGGTTCATTCATCACCACCGATGTCAACTCGATAAAGGTTTTCTGGCCAAGCGGATCGAATAGCACCATTTTCGATAGCGTGTCATTGCGGAAATACAACTCAATCCGTTCAAATCCAGTGTCCGCTCGGGCGTGCAATACATACACGGTCGCCTCCTCGTCGCGATGACTGGAGATGGTAAAGTCACGCGTTAAGGTCGCCGTATTGCCCGCCAGTATTTCCGCCGCAGTACCACTCATCGCCTCGCGCTGGTTGCGCACGGTCGCTTGTTCCAAATCAGGATCATACTGCCAAAGATACTGACCATCGGCCACCACATATTGGGTATAGGGCGCGCGAACCACCCAACGAAACTTTCCGGGCTTTTTAATCATCATCTCGCCCTGACGGCGCTCAATTTCATTGCCGCGTTCATCAAACACCACCTCGGTAAAACGCGCTGTGAGCGTTCTGACACTGTCCAGTCGCTGTTTAAGTGTCCGGGCAGCTTGTGTGGATGCCGCATCATTTGACCAGACCCAAGGCGCCATCATTAGGCAAACACACAACAGCACATAGCGATACATGAAATTCTCCTTGCTCATCAGTCTCGTTTTGGCACCAGCACTTCGCGCATACCATTGTGGCTCGGTGGACTGACAATGCCCGCCTCTTCCATCGCTTCAATCATCCGTGCAGCTCGGTTATACCCAACCTTAAGTTTACGTTGCACGGCCGAGATCGAGGCCTTGCGAGACTCAATGACAAAGGCGACGGCTTCGTCGTAAAGAGGATCTTGTTCCGAGTCGGTTTCGGCATCTGGAATACCCGGCAAGGCTGTGTCAGCAGCCCCTTCCAAAATTTCGGTGACATAGTTAGGCTCGCCGCGACGTCGCCAGTCAGCCACCACTTTATGCACCTCGTCATCCGCGACAAAAGCACCATGCACACGCACGGGTAGGCTTGTGCCGGGTGGTAAAAACAACATATCCCCTTGCCCTAGCAATTGCTCGGCGCCCTTCTTATCCAGGATGGTGCGAGAGTCAGTCTGGCTGGAGACCTGAAAAGCGATGCGGCACGGAATGTTGGCTTTGATCAGCCCGGTCAGGACATCCACGCTCGGCCGCTGCGTGGCAAGCAACAAATGAATGCCCGCCGCACGCGCTTTTTGTGCGATTCTGGCAATCAGTTCTTCAACCTTTTTGCCCACCACCATCATCAAGTCGGCCAGCTCGTCAATGACGACGACAATAAAAGGCAATGGCTCCAGCAACGGCGCTTCTTCTCCTGGCACGGCTTGCTCGCTGTCCCAAAGCGGATCACGCAGTGGTTCTCCTTTCTTTTCCGCTTCTCGTACCTTGCGATTGAACCCGGCGAGGTTTCTCACCCCCATTTTGGCCATCAGCTGGTAGCGCCTTTCCATTTCGGCCACGCACCAACGCAATGCATTGGCCGCATCCTTCATGTCGGTCACCACAGGGGCCAACAAGTGTGGGATGCCGTCATAGACTGACAATTCGAGCATTTTGGGGTCGATGAGGATCAGTCGCACCTGATCTGGCGTCGATTTATACAACATGCTCAAAAGCATCGCGTTGATGCCAACACTCTTACCCGAGCCGGTTGTCCCCGCCACCAATAAATGGGGCATCTTGGCCAAGTCCGCCACCACTGGCGCCCCTGAAATGTCTTTTCCTAGTGCCATCGTGAGGGGCGATTTGGCTTGGTCGAAAGCTTTCGAGGCGAGGATTTCGGACAGCCTGACGATCTCACGGTCTTCATTCGGAATTTCAAGGCCAATGACCGACTTGCCCGGAATCACTTCGACAATGCGTACCGAAATGGTCGACAAGGAACGGGCCAAATCCTTAGCGAGATTGGCAATCTTAGCCACTTTCACGCCGGGCGCCAGATCCAGTTCAAATCGGGTGATGACAGGCCCTGGATGGACGGCCACCACCTGCGCTTCCACGCCAAAATCGGCAAGTTTCATTTCCACCAAACGCGACATTGCCTCCAACGATTCGGGCGAGATCGTATGTTTTTTGGCCTCTGGCGGATCCAACAGCGACAATGGCGGCAATTCACCCTCCACTGGCTCATTGAACAACGACCCTTGCTTTTCTTGCAGGACACGCGGACTGGGTTCAATTTTTTCAACAATCGGCTCAATTTTGACGGGTTTCCGCTTTTTGGCCTTCTCGCGGTTGACTCGAAGTGTATTTTGGCGTTCAGCACGTGCCTTTTCGCCCAGTTTTCTGTCGGCGCGTGCCGACCACCAATCCCGCACAGACTGGACAGAATGGAGCACCAGGCCACCGATACGGTCCATGAGCCCAAGCCAAGACAGTCCTGTCAGCCAAGTGATTGACGCCAGAAACAAAGCGAGCATCAACACGGTGGTGCCCAAGCCGCCAAACCATGGCAGTAGGGTATGCATGAGCAAAGATCCGATCCATCCACCACTGACATAACTTGGTTGCTGCGCAGGATCCGCCAGATGCATCTGGGCCAAACAGGTGCCGGAAGCCAACAAAGTCAGACCGCCAACCCATCTGAGCCACCACGGCATGGCCCGGGCGAGCGATTCATCTTCGCTCGGCTGACGCACCAAGATCCAAGCGCTATAGACAACGATGAGCGGCAACAGAAAGGCCAGATACCCCAGAAAACTGAGACTGATGTCGGCTATCCACGCCCCGCTTCGCCCCGCCAAGTTGCGCACTGCCCCGTCGGTCACCACTTGGCTCCAACCCGGATCAAGCGAATCATAGCTAAGCAGGGCAAGCATCAAATAGGCCGCCAATGCCCATAACACAATGGCAACCCCTTCTTTCACGCGACGCTCGGTCTTTTGTTCAGCGGTCAACGGCGCAGCAACTTTGTCGGACAACTTTTGTGTGTTCCTTATCTGTTCACTAAGTCCTATTGTATCAACCCATTTTGGTCTGCCAATGGATTTCTCATCAGTCACGGATGGGGAGTTCTGCTGTCTCTTTGACTTCTTCCATGACAATGTACGAGCGAGAAGCCGAAACCCCCGGCAGCAACAGTAAAGATTCACCAAGTAATCGGCGGTAAGCAGCCATGTCCTTCACGCGCGCCTTGATCAAATAGTCAAAATCACCGGACACCAAATGGCATTCGAGAATATGCGGTAACGCACTGACCGCACGTTTGAATTCCTGAAACACGTCTGGTGAGGTGTGTGCCAGCCGAATTTCAGCGTAAACCAACAGCGACGCCTCCAGTTTTGCGGGGTCCAGAACCGCACGATAGCCGAGAATATAGCCTTCTCGCTCCAATCGACGGACACGCTCAAGACAAGGCGTTGGACTGAGCCCAACCTCGCGTGCCAGTCGCACGTTGCTTATGCGGCCGTCACGCTGGAGCACCCGCAAGATTTTTCGATCAATTTTGTCAAGGGGACGCACAAATATTTCTCCTGTTTTTGCGTTTTTCTTAGCATGATACTCTGGTTTTCAAGCTATTTTAGAATATATTTTTGCTTTTTATCGACTATACTTGCCAACCATTCCGTTAGTGGCCAAATGAGGTTGCGGCTATGTTGATAGGTGTCCCAAAGGAAATCAAAAACCACGAATATCGTGTTGGTATGGTTCCGGCGAGCGTCCGGGAATTGGTCAGCCACGGCCACCGCGTCATTGTCGAGCACAATGCTGGTATTGGCGTCGGTTTTACTGACGACGATTACATTGCGGCCGGTGCCGAAATTCGCCCTGATGCGGAAACAGTATTCGCAGAAGCGGAAATGATCGTGAAAGTCAAAGAACCGCTCGCCGAAGAAAGGGCACGTTTGCGTAAAGGGCAAATTCTCTTTACCTACCTGCATTTGGCGCCCGACCGCCCGCAAACAGAAGATCTGATCAAATCCAAGGCCGTTTGCATTGCCTACGAAACCGTCACTTCACCCAATGGCAGCCTCCCCTTGCTTGCCCCTATGTCAGAAGTGGCAGGACGCATGTCTATTCAAGCCGGCGCGCAATGCCTTGAGAAAGTGCACGGCGGCCGCGGCATGCTGCTCGGCGGTGTGCCGGGTGTTGATCCGGCCAAGGTCGTGATTATTGGTGGTGGGGTGGTTGGTACCAACGCGGCGCAAATTGCCATCGGCATGGGCGCGCAAGTGATTGTTTTAGACCGTTCGATTGACGTTTTGCGTCGCTTGAATATGCAGTTTGGCTCGCGCGTACAGGCCATCTATTCCACTTCGGATGCTCTGGAACGTCATGTGCTGGATGCGGATCTTGTCATTGGTGGTGTGCTAATCCCCGGCGCCGCGGCCCCGAAACTGGTCACCCGTGACATGGTCGCGGCAATGAAACCAGGTGCTGCGTTGGTTGACGTTGCCATCGATCAGGGGGGATGTTTCGAAACCTCACGTCCAACGACGCATGCCGATCCGACGTTTATTGTGGACGATGTTGTCCACTATTGTGTCGCTAATATGCCTGGTGCGGTGGCGCGCACCTCGACTTTTGCCCTTAACAACGCCACTTTGCCATACATTATCCAGTTGGCAAACAAGGGCTACAAGCAGGCACTGCTGGACGACCCATACTTCTTGCAAGGTCTCAACGTCTACCGCGGTATGATTACCTGCAAAAATGTCGCCGACAGCCTCGGCTACGACTACGTCGATCCGAAAGAAGCCTTGGCTTCCTAAGGCATCATCCGAAGGCGACGACTAACTTCCAGTCGTCGCCTTTTTGTTGGGTGGCAGCGGTTCACTAAGACTGTCGATCAGTGGACAGCGTGTCCGCTCGCCACGCTCACATTGATCCAGTAAACCTTGCAGTTGCGTGGCAATCTGGCGAAGGTCATGGATTTTGCGCTCGATCTCCGCTCTTTTTCGAGCCGCAAGCTCGGCCACATCATCACAGGCACCATCATCAATCGACAAAAGCTCGCTCACTTCGGACAACGAGAAACCGAGCTTTTTGGCTCGCTGAATAAACGTCAGACGGGCGACCATGTCAGGAGAATAACGACGGATGCCCCCGTAGGGTTTTTCAGGTTGGGGCATCAAGCCCCGCCGCTGGTAATAACGAATGGTCTCAACACCGACACCAGCCAGTTTTGCCAACTGACCAATGGTGAGATAGTTTTTGCCGGTCATCGCGTGCCCCTCCTTCATTGTCGCTCGCTGCGACTGGATGCACCCTAGCGCTTGTGTTACTTTCTTGTCACCTGTTTTTTTCATTGGGAGCAATCCAATGCTTAGAGCTTTTGTTAGCGGACTTTCAAGCCTGTTATTGCTAAGCAGTCTCGTTGGCTGTTCCGGCGATAATCAACAAGACACCAAGAAGCCAGCCGAGCAAACCAAGGTCACGCAACGCATACCTGTTGAAAAAGCGGGTATCAATACCAATCACATGGATCCCCGCATACGCCCGCAGGATGATTTGTACCGCTATGTGAATGGCCGCTGGCTTGAGACGTTCAAGCTTCCGCCTGATAAGTCCAATTACGGGACTTTTACCAGACTTGCCGAGGAAAATGAAAAACGGCTCAAGCAAATTGTGGCCGAAATCAGTCAACAGGAATGGGGTGACGACTCTGAAGAACGAAAAATTTCGGACTTTTACAATACGTTCATGGACGAGACTTTGGCCAATGAAGTGGACATCGCGCCACTAAAGGATCTTCTTGCTCAAATCGAGAGCGCCGAAACCATCAAGGACCTGCCACTCGTCTGGGCGCACCTAACACAAGCAGGGGTTAATGTACCGCTGCGGATTTTTGTCGACCAAGACGGGCGCGACGCCACCCGCTACACGGCCTACCTCTACCAAGGCGGCCTCAGTATGCCGGATCGCGACTATTACATCGACCCCAAAAATAAACAAACACTTGATGCGTTCCGCACTTACGTGCACAAATTGCTGGAGGCGGCCAATACCGATGACGAGGGACGGCGCACGGCAGCTGTGATGAAAATCGAAACTGCTATCGCTCAGGCGCAATGGGCCCGGGTAGACAATCGAGATCCACAAAAAACCTACAACCCCTTTGCTTTGAACGAGCTGGACAAGGTGACCAGTGAGTTACCCTGGCAGGCACTGATTCAAGCGTGGGCCATTGAAAAAACACCGCATCTTGTCGTGGCGCAACCAACTTACGTCCAAAAGTTGGCCGAATTGCTCAAAGACATCTCGCTCAGAGAGTGGAAAGACTATCTCACTTTCCGTCTGTTGGATGACTACGCCCCTTACTTATCACCCGCGATTGCCGATGCCCATTTCGAATTTCATGGCAAAGTGATTCAAGGATTGGAAGCGCCGAAGCCACGTTGGAAACGCGCCATTGCCGCATTGGATCGGTATCTCGGAGAAGCCTTAGGCAAACGGTATGTGGCGAAGTACTTCAAACCAGAAGCCAAAAAACGCATGCAACAACTTGTCGAGAACCTGCGCGCGGCCTTTGCCGAAGAAATCAAACAACTCGACTGGATGAGTGAGGCCACCAAACAGGCTGCACTCGAAAAATTAAAAGCGTTCCGACCCAAAATCGGCTATCCGGACAAATGGAAAAGCTATCAAAAACTCAAAGTGGGCACCGACAGTTTGGCGGCAAACATTATTCGCGGCGAGCATTTTCTCTATCACGAAAATGTGAGCAAGCTCGGTCAGCCCATCAACCGCGATGAATGGCTCATGACGCCACAAACAGTGAACGCCTACTACAACCCCTCGATGAACGAAATTGTCTTCCCCGCTGCCATTTTGCAACCACCGTTCTTTAACATGGAAGCGGATGATGCGGTCAACTATGGTGCTATTGGCGCCGTGATTGGCCACGAAATGACCCACGGATTCGATGACTCTGGTCGTCAATATGACGCTGCAGGCAACCTTCGCAATTGGTGGACGCCAGAGGACGAAAAGCAATTCAAGGCACGCGTTGAACAACTGGTGAAGTTTTTTGACCAGTTCAAAGTCGGCGATGAACATGTCAATGGCCGCCTGACGCTCGGCGAAAACATTGCGGATCTCGGAGGGCTAAAGATTGCCTACCAAGCCTATCTGCGTAGTCTCCAAGGAAAACCAGCCCCAGTCATTGGTGACTGGACGGGCGCACAACGCTTTTTCATGGGATGGGCGCAGGTTTGGGCACGAAAATATCGCCCTGAGGAATTGTTCCGACGCTTAAAGACAGATCCGCATTCACCAAGCGAGTTCCGCGCCAATGGCCCGGTACAGCATCTTGATGCGTTTCACGAGGCCTTCCACACGAAAGAAGGTGACAAACTTTATCGTGCCCCGAAGGATCGCATTCGCATATGGTAAATCAGGCACAAACCGGCATCTTGCTGGTCAATCTAGGTACCCCCGCGACCCCGGATGTCGCGGGTGTACGACCTTATTTGGCGGAATTTTTAAGTGATCCGAGAGTGGTGGAGTTACCGCGATGGTTATGGCTGCCGGTGTTGCATGGCATTATTCTCAGAACACGTCCGCGTCGTTCGGCGAAACTTTATCAAAAGATATGGCAAGCAGATGGCTCCCCCATTCTTATCTACAGCCGCTCGATTGTTGAACAATTGCGGACGCGCTGGCCAGATTGCCAAGTCGAGCTCGCCATGCGTTACGGTCAACCTGACCTGCCGTCAGCCATTGAAAACCTTCTGGCATCCGGGATCGAAAGGTTGCTTGTGCTGCCAATGTTCCCACAATTTGCTGCTTGCACCACCGCGACCATCTTCGATCGCATTGCGGAAATTTTCCGACACAAGCGCAATCTGCCGGAGATCATTTTTGTTCGCGGCTACCATAAACACCCGCGCTACCTCAACGCATTGGCAACGCATATCGAGCACCATTGGCAACACCATGGTCGTGCTGACAAGTTACTGATGTCCTTTCATGGCATCCCGCAGGCGATGGCCGACAACGGCGATCCCTATCCCGAGGAATGCCGTTTCACGGCTGAACAGGTCGCACATGCGCTTGGTCTTGAGCGCGACCAATGGCAAGTCGCCTTTCAATCCCGATTCGGACCAGCTCAGTGGTTGACACCCTATACCGATGCCACCTTGAAGGCATGGGCGCAATCAGGCGTTAAAACAGTTGACGTGATTTGTCCTGGCTTTTCCGTCGACTGCCTGGAGACACTTGAAGAAATTGCACAGGAAAATGCTGAGCTTTTCCGCTCATACGGCGGCGAATCACTGCGCTATATTCCTGCACTCAATGACTCGCCAAGTCAGATCGATATTTTTGATGCGCTGATTCGTGAACGGTTGATGGTGTCTGCCAGCGAATGAATAGGCGCCCCAGTGCGTCATTGTCATGCGTGCCTATTAAGGCATCTCGGCCATGTCCGTCGGCCATCAGCGGGACGTCAACACCGGTATGGCCGGTGGTTGTCCAACCTGTCACGGTCAACTGGTTCCACAGACGGTTCCACTCCGCCAGTGGTGCCTTGTTCCGTTGTAGGACTTCAAATTGTGGTGCAGGGACCACGATCTTTTGTGAACGCCTGACCGCTTGTTCGACGGAACGAAGTGACATGTTCGCCTGTGTCACAAGCCGCGGCCGCCATTCGTATTTCCCCTGCGACCCAAGCGATAAGCCACCCGTTTCGTGATCTGCGGTGATCACCAGCGCCGTGTCTGGCTGTTGCTTAACGAATGCCCGCAGTTTTTGCACAGTCAGGGCCAATTCATGTGTTTCCCAAAGCGTATCCACAATGTCATTGTCGTGTGATGCCCAATCAATCTGACTGCCTTCGACCAACAAAACAAAACCTTTGGGGTTTTGCGACAAGCGCGCCAATGCCTTGTCAACCATCTCGGGCAAGCTCGGCTGTTGGACATGACCGTTTCGCCGATCCAAATAGGCAGCAAGTCCCTCGTCTGCAAACACTCCGATGACTGGCTTGTTGCCCTTGTAGTTGTGCAGGGCCGCCATCGTCTCAATGCGTTCAAAGCCAGCTTGCTGCACCAGTTGTCGCCAATCCGGCGAGGCTTTTGCAAGGTGGGCACGCCCACCTCCCATCAGCACTTGCAGTGCAAGCCGACCATCCGCCATGCGTGCCAGGTATTCTCGTGCGATATTTTTATAATCGCGACGATGACGATTGTGCGCCACAAAGGCAGCTGGCGTCGCGTGGGTAATCTGAGAGGTCACCACCAAACCCGTCCATTTTCCCGCCTCAGCCGCATACGCAAACAAAGACTTTCCACGTGTGCCATTCGGTTTCACACAAAGCGCGCCGTTGTCCGTTCGGAAGCCACAAGCGTAGGCCGTGGCCGACGCGGCCGAATCAGTGACTTGGTTGGCGTGCACATTGTCGGTGCGGACCGAACCGATCAGTAGCTCGTCGAACACCGTCGGCCCATCCTGGCCAGTCAAGGCATGATAGAAATGTCGGTACGCAGTGATGTGCGCCGGGCCCATACCATCGCCAATCACCACAATGAGATTCTTGGGCGGTTTCGCATAACCAGCCACACTGAAAAGGCAAAGCAAAAACAGGCAAAATTGACGCATTATCGTGCCACCAACCATTCTTGTTGGTGGCACCTTAACGCAAAACTTTGGAAACGAAAAGTGTCAGGTAAGTTTACGGTAACGACTTGCGTAATACACAACGGGGATGACAACCAACGTCAGCAAGGTGCTCACCGCCACCCCAAAAATCAGGCTTACAGCTAACCCTGCGAAGATCGGATCATCTAGGATAAACAGGGCATCTAACACCGCCGCCAATGCCGTGAGCGCAATCGGTTTGGCCCGCACCGCTGCTGACCGAATCACCGCCGTTTTGAAATCCACACCACGGCTGACTTCAAGATTAATGAAGTCGACTAGCAAAATAGAATTTCGGACGATGATGCCGGCCAGTGCGATCATGCCGATCATCGATGTCGCCGTGAACTGCTCACCCAACACCGCATGTCCTGGCATGATACCGATAATGGTCAGCGGAATCGGTGCCATGATCACCAATGGCGTGAGATAGGAATGAAACGCTGCCACCACCAGCAAATAGATCACAATCAGTCCGACCGCATACGCGATCCCCATATCGCGGAACGTTTCATAGGTCACCTGCCACTCCCCGTCCCATTTAATCGACGGCAGATAGGGATTTTTCGGTTGATCAGTCAGTGCCTGCTCCATATCCGGCCTGCTATCCATAAAACGGAACAGCATGTCGAACATACCGTAGAGCGGGCTATCCGTCTCTCCAGCGCCGTCGCCCATGACGTAAACGACAGGCAACAAATCCTTGTGGTAAATGGTTTGCTCTTGGCGAATCTCTTCAATGCGCACAAGGTCTTTGATGGGCACGAGCGCACCGGACTGGCTCCGGACACGTAACAACAAAACCTGTTGCGGGTCCATTTTATCCGCATCGGGCAGTTCCAATCGTACGGGAGTTGGATATTTAGCCGTATGCGAATGCAAATAGCTCACATCCTCTCCATGCAAAGCGGTGTAAAGCGCACGTGCAATTTCCATCTGCGACACCCCGAGGCGCGCTGCCTTTTGCCGATCGACATGTACCACATAACGTTTTGCCGGCGCATCAATGGTGGTATCGACATCGACCACACCCTCGGTTTTCTTAAACTCTGCCTCTAATTCGCGTGCTAACGCGATTTGGCGTTCGTAATTTTGTCCATAGACTTCTGCAACAATTGGCGCCAGAACCGGCGGTCCAGGTGGCACTTCAACCACCTTGATGTTGGCACCATAACGCTCGGCAATGGCTTTCAGCGGCTCGCGCACGGACAAGGCAATCTCATGACTTTTTCTGTCACGCAAATGTTTGTCAACCAGATTGACCTGCAAGTCCGCCATATGCGGCTCTTGCCGCAAATAGTACTGCCGTACCAGACCGTTAAAGTTTATCGGCGCTGTCGTGCCAACATACACCTCGACGTCTGTCACTTCCGGAATGGTGCGCAAATATTCGGCCATATCTCTTGCCGCCGCCGCAGTCCACTCGAGTGCCGTGCCTTCCGGCATGTCGATGACCACTTGAAACTCGGATTTGTTGTCAAACGGCAACATTTTCAAAATGACATGCCGTGTGGCAACAAGCATCATTGACCCGCCGATCAAAAGCAGCACTACGCCGAGCATTATCCAACGGCGTCGGCGTCCGTGGACATCATCCATGAATGGGCCAATGAGCCGGCTGAACAATTTGGTCAGCTGTGGGGAAGAATGCTCAACTTGTTCCACAGAACACGCTGTTTGCGCCGCATGGGACTTTCCTTTCAATACCTTGTACATAAGCCACGGCGTCAGTGAAAACGCTACCAACAAGGAAATAAACATTCCTGCCGAGGCATTGATCGGAATTGGACTCATATAAGGCCCCATAAGCCCTGATACAAACGCCATCGGCATCAGCGCAGCGATCACCGTGAAGGTCGCCAAGATGGTTGGCCCCCCGACCTCATCGACGGCTAGGGGAATACACTCGGCAAGCGAACGCCCACCTTGCGTCCAGTGTCGATGGATGTTTTCCACCACGACAATCGCATCATCCACCAAAATGCCAATGGAAAATATCAGGGCAAACAGACTGACTCGGTTGATAGTGAAACCAAACGCCCATGACGCAAATAAGGTCAGGGTCAGTGTGATACCAACGGCGAGGCCAACCACCACAGCTTCTCGCCAGCCAAGTGTCACCCACACCAAGCCGACCACTACGAGCGTGACCAAAAAGAGTTTCTTGATAAGCGTATTCGCTTTATCGGTGGCTGTTTTGCCATAATTTCGGGTCCAGACGACTTTGACATCATCGGGAATATAAGTCCCCCGCAATTGTTCAATGCGCTCAGCGACACGTTCGGCGACCGTGGCCGCGTTCACCCCGGCCTTTTTCGCGAGGGCCAAGGTCACTGCTGGTTGTTCGACGCCGGTTGTGATCCCCTTGCTGCTTGCCGCATGGCCAGCGCTCAGCCACACATAGTTTTTCGGGTCGTCTGGACCAAAACTCACCGTCGCCACGTCGCGCAAGAAAACAGGCGCGCCGCGGTACATGCCGACCACCAGTTCCGATACCTCTTCTGGTTTCATCAATAGCGCCCCAGCCTGAACGAGCACATGCCGGTTTTCAGCTATGGTCACACTGGCGTTGGTCGAAGCGTTGGCGGCGGCGAGTGCCATTTTGAGCGCGTCAAGGCCAATCCCGCGAGCCGCCATTTTTTGTGGGTCCAGTTGGACATGGACGACACGGTCAGGCGCACCGATGGTATATATTTCATTGGTTCCCGGAATCCGCTTGAGTTCCGCCTCGATCGCATGGGCCACCTGAGCCAAGTCGTAGGCCGATTTTTCTACGCCATCGCCAATCAGCGTGAGGGCAACCACCGGCACATCATCAATCCCCTTCGGCTTAATCAGCGGCGGCATCACCCCCAGATTGGCCGGCAACCAATCCTGTTTCGAATAAATTTTGTTGTACAGTCGAACCAACGCATCGGTCCGCGGCTCACCCACCTCAAATTGCACTGACAATACCGCCATACCGGGGCGTGACATGGAATACACATGCTCAACGCCGCGGATTTCAGAGAGCATTTGCTCAGCCGGTGCGGCGACAACACTCTCAACCTCCTTGGCACTCGCGCCAGGATAGGCAATAAAGACATTGGCGAAGGTCACATCAATTTGAGGGTCTTCTTCTTTTGGCGTAATCAGGGTCGCGAAAACACCCATCAACAAACCGACCAACGCCAACAGAGGCGTAATTTGCGCTCGATAAAATGCGCTTGCAAAGCGTCCGGAGATGCCAAGCTTATTCATCCGAGGTCCCTCCCTGCCGTATCCGGATGGCCGTGGCTGGGTTGACGAACACTTGCTCACCCTCATTTAAGCCACTCATGACTTCCACCAGCCCATGACCGAGCTCACGACCAAGTTTGACTTGACGAAATTGCACGCCTTTGGTGGTCTGAACGTAGACAGCACTGACGGACGAGCGCCATACCACCGCTGATTGGGGAATAACCAGTGCCGTTTTTTCGCCAACCCGAAAGTCCGTTTTCAGGTACATGCCCGGGTAAAGCCCGCGCAAGCCTTCTGGCAGCTGCACCCGGACTTTAAATGTCGACGTTTTCGGATCGGCATACGCGAAAAACACCAATTGTTCGCCATGCCGCTCCACCACTTCACCATTCGGTAAATGCACACGTGCCGATGCTTGCTGGCGCACTGACTCAATGTCGTTTTGTGGGATTTCCGCGGTGACGCGTAACTTTTCGAGCGACACGCCTGTGATTAATGGTACGCCGGGCGCCACCGTTTCACCCACATGCACGTGTCGCTCGACAACAATGCCTGTATAAGGCGCACGAATTTGGGTATAGGCCAATTGCTCACGGGCTCTGACCAGTCTGGCTTCGGCAGCCTCCAAATTGGCCTTAGCCGCATCACGTGCGGCCCTCGCCTTATCGAGTGCCGATTGCGCCACTAGGCGACGCTTGAAAATATCCTGCACTCGTAAATATTCCTTCTCAGCCTCTTCGTAAGCAGCGCGGGCCGCTTCGACCCCCGCCTCAGCCCGCTTCACTTCCGCCCGCTGCTCGGTGTCTCGAAGCCGAATGATCAATTGTCCAGCCGGCACCAGATCGCCAGCATCGACCAGCGTCTCGACCACTTGTCCGGAAGTTTGAGCAGACATGGTCGATTGATTGACCGCTTCGACAACGCCATCAAGCGAAAGGTAGTGCGGAAATACTTGCCGCTTGACCGGCGCTAGCTCCGCGGTCCAAGCCGGCATTGCCAAGAATAAGAACAAAATTACCAAGCGCATCTGTTCCACCACCTGTCATGTGACGATGCGCTTATATTAGCATTTTCTAATGTTTGTGCAAGCCTAAGTGGTAAAGTATGTTTTCAAGCCATCAAGGATCATCTGTACGGAGATCATGACCAACACCATACCCATAAGCCGTTCCAAGGCGGCCAGTCCCCGTTCCCGTAGGATTTTGTAGAACACCTCTGAAAACCCGAGAATCAATGCCGTCGCACTCCAGGCAAGAAATAGCGCCAGCGTCCAAGTCCCCATCTGGTCAGGGGCCGAATGCGCAAGCAGCAACAATGTCGCGAGCGCCGAGGGGCCAGCCACCATGGGCACTGCCAAGGGGACGATAAATGGCTCCCCTTCCGGAGTTTCCCCCATCACACCACCTCGCCCTGGGAAGATCATGCGCACAGCAATAATGAACAGCACAATCCCTCCAGAAATTGATACTGTTTCCTGTTTAACACGTAAGAAACTCAGCAGTGCTTCACCACTGAATAAGAAAATAAACAAGATCACCAAGGCAATCACCAACTCTCGGATCAGCACCGCGCGCCGCCGGGTTGGTTTGACTGTCTTTAGCACTGACAGAAACACCGGCAGATTACCGAGGGGATCCATAATCAAAAACAGCGTAAACGCCACAGAAACAAGATCCATTGATTTATTCCTTCATGGTCGCTGAAAATTTCTCTCTTGTTACCAGTCTAGCGCGCAATACGACACAGCCAAATTATCTTTCCAGGCGTTCCTTGAGCCAATCTTTCAGCTCATACCACCAATAGGTCAATTGCGCCGCCGCTCGGCCCAAAACTGGTCCGCCTGCCCAGACCAGAGGCCATGCGGCAAACGCTTGATAGCGACGGTCATTTTGGGTGATCGCCGTTGCCACCAGCTCAGCGCACAGCGTGGTCGGGGCCACGCCATGACCGCCAAACCCCACCAAATGCCAGAAACCCGGTTTCCACTGGCCGATTTCGGGCATCTTGTGACGTGAATAGCCCATCCAGCCGCTCCAAACATGGGAGATGCCCACGTCCCTAAGTTCTGGGAATACACGCGCCAAATCGCGCCGAAGCAGCGCTTTAAGGCGTTGGGCATCCGGCTCAAATACGGAAATGCGCCCACCCCACAGCAACCGGTCGTCAGGCAATCGACGATAATAGTCGAACGCGAAACGGGTATCGTACACGGCCGCCTCGGTTGGCAACAGTTCCCGGATACGAGTTCCAAGTGGCTCTGTGGTCATCACGTAGGTGGCCACCGGCAGCACAGTTCGAGAAATCGGCGGCATAAACCCTTCGAAATAACCACCGCCTGTGACCACCACTTGCTCGGCGTGCACCTCCCCCGCTGGGGTGCGAATGCAATAGCCATTCGGTGTTGTTTCGATGTCCAATGCGGGGGTTTGCTCAAAAAATTTCACACCCCACTGCTCCGCTATTTTGGCCATGCCAAGCGCGTAATTGAGCGGATGAAAGTGAAAGGCATACGGCTCTAACAATGCCCCACTATAACGTTGACTGCGGATGTGCTCGGCACGCAGCGTTTCACTGTCGATCAATGGCCAGTCGACACCCATCGCATCACGCATGAAAGACTGTGTCTTGTTAAGAACACCGTTATCTTTAAACCAGTTGGCAAGTAAAACGCCACCAAACACGGGCTGACAGTCAATTTGATATTGGGTGATGCGACGACGAATCAGCTGAACCGCATCAACGGTCAGCTGATAGAGCGATTTTGCCTTTTCCGGGCCAGCCTGCCGGGCCAATGACTCACAGTCGAGCGAGTAGCCGCCGAACACAAAACCGCCGTTACGCCCCGAGCACCCCCAACCCAAGCGATTTTTTTCAAGCAAAATAACCTCGCGCCAGCCTCGCTCCGCCAAACCAAATGCTGTCATAATGCCAGCAAAGCCACCACCAATTACACAGACGCGACAACGCTGACCCCCCTGCAAACTTGGCCACTCATCATGATAGACACGCGTTGCCGCATAATAGGTGTCTGGATAGGACAACTGTTCCACATTCACTCCGGTGACAAAAAACACTCACAACCTGCACGCATCATACCGAATGCCTCATAGTTGATTAAGCCTTATAGGCGATATTTTGTTTTTTCCTTGGGCGCTTTACTTTTGACGAAAATCACACGCTATCGTCCCGAGACTTGCTAGATTGTGCGGCATTCATTAAGTACAAGAATCGGTGCGTGAGTGAACATGGCGGAATCTGTCCGACAAAGAAAACCGGACACGCGCACAGCGATGGTCGACTTGATCAATAAGATTAGGCGTACGTTCCCATTAGACGCGCCCGACAGTCGAGTCTGCCGGTTCGACTGCACTGTATGCAACAAAAAGCTCCTAGAATTTCTTGAGATGCAAGTAGAAGACTGGGAACAGCGCCTCGCTGCGGGTGAAACGCCCACGCTGGGTGATCTCGAAAAGTTCGCACGCATGGCCCGCAAGATTCACAGGGCACTCAAGAAGAACGGCGTTGTCTGAGCGTGCTCATTCTCGCCCCAGCAACCGGGCCTTCAGGGTCTTGTTGAAGGGCTGTTCGCCGAGCCAGATTGCGAAGTATTGCCAACCAGTGTCACTGTCCAGCCGGGCCAGCACCTCACCGTTCAGAGACAGCGTCAGCCCCTGTGCAGGCTGGTAAGCCAACCTGTAGACATCCCCGTCCTTCACGTCCCGATACCGGTCATTGAAGACCTGCAACGCGGATGACAGTGTCACGCCGTTCTTCACCAAAAAATTCTCGGCCGCTTCACGAAAGGCTCTCGCCGGGATCTCGCGGCTGTAGCGGAAAGTCAGCACCAGTGGCTGATCCTTCCCTGCAGGCCATCT
>RFGJ01000533.1 GCA_003696665.1 Gammaproteobacteria bacterium
GTTGTGACCGGTGGCGCATCCGGTCTTGGACGCGGCGTTGTTGAGACCATTGCGCGCGCAAATGGCAAAGTTTTCGTGTTGGATATCAATCAGGACGCTGGTCAAGCGCTCGCCGATGCCTACCCAGAATCGGTCCACTTCTTATCCACCGATGTGCAGGACGCAGAGCAAGTCGACGCTCATGTCCGGGAGGCGGCCGAGCGCATGGGTGGCCTTAATTTGGCGGTCAATTGCGCCGGCGTCCTAGGCAATGGCCGTTTACTCGGAAAAAATGGCCCAATGGACCCTGCCTTTTTCGCGCGTGTCATTCACATCAATTTGATTGGCGCGTTTCACCTTTCGCGCAGTGCCGCAGCTGTAATGGCAACACAACCGACAAACGCTTCAGGCGAGCGCGGCGTGATTGTCCACACAGCAAGCATTGCTGCTTTTGAAGGACAGTTTGGGCAAGTCGCCTATTCCGCGTCAAAAGCCGGCGTCGTGGGCATGCTGCTGCCCATGGCACGCGAGCTTGCCCGTAGCGGCATTCGTGTCATGGGCATTGCCCCGGGCATGTTTGAAACCCCGATGCTTGAAAACCTAAGCGACGACATTCGTGCACAATTGGCAGCCGGCATCCCCTTCCCTTCCCGTTTTGGCAAGCCGGAAGAATTTGCAGCACTCGTGCGGCACATTTTTGAAAACCCAATGCTAAACGGCACGGTCATTCGACTCGACGGGGCCGCACGGTTGCAATAAGCCACCGCGCTGGCTTTTTTGCCAGCGCGCCATTCATCACCAATCGTTTTTGTCTGTTCCAGTCGATATAGCAAGCGTTTGAGCATGCACCACACGCCACATGCTCGCGCGCACCTACTTGTGATTGCTGACCCTACAGCGAAACACAGTTCGACAGACTGTCGACTCAGACCATGCTTGTCCAACAACGGTTATTGCAAGCCCTACCCGACTTAACGCACTAATCAATGACTCAATTGAATGCCGGTTGAAATCCCTTTTAAACAGGGCAAAGCTCTCCGACTTGGGCGCTGGCGACACAGCCTACGACGCCATGTCGTAATCCCTTTTAAGCAGGGCAAAGCTCTCCGACAAGTGGTTATCGAGTAGCACATGATGACTGTTTGTCGTAATCCCTTTTAAGCAGGGCAAAGCTCTCCGACAAGACGGGGCCAGTCACGCTGGGGAGTTCTCAGGGTCGTAATCCCTTTTAAGCAGGGCAAAGCTCTCCGACGAAATTATTCAAACGCTCCTCGACGAGGAGTACGGTCGTAATCCCTTTTAAGCAGGGCAAAGCTCTCCGACGCGCCGCCTATCATACGGTCGTGCTGGGTTCGCTCGTCGTAATCCCTTTTAAGCAGGGCAAAGCTCTCCGACAACCTACAATAAAAGTTTTAGAAAGCGGTTGGCTGTCGTAATCCCTTTTAAGCAGGGCAAAGCTCTCCGACCTGGAACTCGATGATGAGTTCCACAAGTTTTGGGAGTCGTAATCCCTTTTAAGCAGGGCAAAGCTCTCCGACTTGTTGGTTCTTTCTACTATACCGTGTGTTGGTGTCGTAATCCCTTTTAAGCAGGGCAAAGCTCTCCGACGATAGGAGAAGCCCCAGAAGGGGCGAGAGTAGGTCGTAATCCCTTTTAAGCAGGGCAAAGCTCTCCGACCGCACGCTCCGAATAATAACGCAAAATCAATAGGTTGCAAAGGCCTTTGCGGAAATTTTCGA
>RFGJ01000534.1 GCA_003696665.1 Gammaproteobacteria bacterium
CAGGCTTGTTGAATTGTCCAAGCAGCATCCAAAAATACCAGCCATTTGGAATAACCTTGGTAACATTTACCAAAATCAAAACGACTGGCCAAATGCCATCACTTCGTACACACGCGCCTTGGCGCTTCAACCCGAACACCACTCGGCACGTTTCAACCTTGCCCTTTGCTTGCAAAAGCTTGGCCGAGCACAAGAGGCTTGCCAATACCTTAGACCAATCATTGAGCAAGGTCTGGCTGATGAAAACGCGTGGGGTCTCTGGGTGCAAGCGCTGCGACAACTACACCAATACTCAGGCGCACAATCGGCACTGGACGTGGCGCTTCGACGCCATCCAAAATCGGCCCATCTATGGTTACAACAAGGGGCATTATTCGAACAGCAAAAACGTTGGCAGGAAGCACTCTCTGCCTACCAACGTGCGGTCCCCCTCCAGCCAGAACTTCACCTAGCTTGGTCACAGTTGGCTTACCTACAAGCCACAAACGGTGAGTGGACTGCCTTAGCGCACACCCTTGGCAAGCTCAAACAATTGGTGGCAGAAGGCAGCACCGACATTAGCCCCTTCGTATTGCTCGCGCTGACCGACGATCCCGAGTTGCATTATCGCGCAGCGCGCCAATGGAGCCAGCGATACGCTCCCTATGCAGATACCCGGCCGGCACCTTCCCGTCGTCAGCACTTGACCATTGCCTACCTATCTGCCGACTTCTATCAGCACCCAACGGCATTTCTCGCTGCGAGCTTATTTGAACACCACGATCGGCAGCGCTTCCGTGTGCTGGCCTATAGCAATAGCCCAGATGACAAGAGCGATATGCGAAAGCGACTGGAAAACGCTTTTGACGCATTCTACGACATCAGGCACTGGAGCGTGCCGGAGATCGTGTCTCACATCCAGTCGCAACAGGTTGACATTCTCATCGACCTCAAAGGCCATACGGAAGACGCCTTACTCGAAGTGCTTGCGCAACGCCCCGCCCCCTTACAGCTCACTTACCTCGGTTATCCCGGAACGACGGGCGCCCCTTTTATCGATAGCGTCATTGCCGACTCCGTGGTGTTACCAGAACAACTTACACCACACTTCAGCGAACACCCGATTCGATTGAACCACTGTTATCAAGTCAATGACGTCAAAAGGCCGCGTCCGCAAACTCATATGCCAAGATCTGTCTTTGGTTTTCGTGATGAAGACGTGGTGCTTGCGTGTTTTAACAACAGTTGGAAGATATCAAAAGCAATGCTTGAGTGCTGGTTAAGGATACTGCAAGCGGCACCGAACACTCGACTGTGGCTCATGGATCGCAATCCATCCAGTCGTTTTCAAAGCAATGTCAGGCGAGCTGTGCGAGCGCATGGACTTGATGAGTCGCGCGTAAGTTTCGCCATGCCAAGACCATATGAAGAATACCTTCGCTATTACTTGCGTGTCGATTTGATGCTTGACACCTTTCCCTACAATGCTCATACCATGACCAGTGATGCCCTGTGGATGGCTTGCCCAGTGCTAACCCTTGAAGGCCGAACGTTTGCTGCCCG
>RFGJ01000535.1 GCA_003696665.1 Gammaproteobacteria bacterium
ATATTCCCGGCGGCCGTCAATGTCGGCGGGGATGATGCCGCTGAACCGGACGATTTCGTCAGCCAGGGGACCCTTGTGCCGGGTTTGGAGGGATTTCAGGTAGCGGTCGATCAATTCGGTCATGGTCATGCCGTGCGCGGCGGCATAGTTCTTGGCAAAGTCGATGTCTTCTTCCGGCAGGCGGATGGTCAGCTTTCTCGTTGCCATAAAGGTACCTTTCCTGGCCAGCTTTGTACGGCTCATTTTACGGCCCTGTACGGCAGGCGTCAACTCCGGCCAAGGGGGGCTGTTGTCGTTTGTTGGCAACCTTAGCGATGTCTTTTTGATGCCCTCCTCAATTTTCCTCAACAATCCGGTTGATTAGATGGTTATGTGGCCTCTAGCCGAAGAAACAACCATATCTGTCAGTTTCAATTTCACTGACCAGTTTACCAAGGTCATTAGTGTCATTCAGGCCATCGTACTTTATATATTTCATATTTGCCCGTTGCCAATAAAGCTGCCAAATGTTTTTGGTTTTATTGAATTTCAATTTTGCTACCGAAAGTTCACTGCTCTCTTCAGGATTATTCCAGCGTGAACGAATTTCTAAAATGAGTACCTCATGGCCTTTAATTCTGTATTCGAACTTTAATTGGTCTTTGTGTTCTTCTGTTGATTTCTTCCTGCAAAGGCCACCAACGAGTTTGTCAATTCTTTTCAGCTCGATTTCTGAGAATGTCATGACCTTATTCCATTTTTTTTGCTATATAACGGTTCATGATAACCGGCGACGACGAACTGCTAGCCGACCACCGCAATTATAGAATTTTCTTTTCTGTTTTGCACAGCACAGAAGTGTTTTCCGTTCGGTTGATTAGTTTGTTGTATTGCTTTTTTGCTTTACTTGGTATTGCTGTAAAAGTTCGACACGGGTACAAGGGACCATTCAGGCTCACCTGAATTTCTTTTTTGATAGGGTCGAAAATTATTGTTTCCTCGCCACAGTCTTCAAACCTCCATTCGTGCCAAAAGACAAAATCTTCACCGAATTGGCATTTTATTTCTTTTCCTTTTGGGCGAGGGGTCAGGCTTGACAAACCTGCTTTCCTGTCTGGTGCTCCAGTCTGGACAGAGTCTCTCGCAACGCCCTGTCATCGAGTGCTTTCTGCTCGATCCGGTGCGCTGCCTGGCTCAGGGTGGTC
>RFGJ01000536.1 GCA_003696665.1 Gammaproteobacteria bacterium
AAATACTATATGAAAAACGTAATTAGTCAGTTTTGCCTGCTATTTCTTTGCATGTCTTTTGCTGGCAACTCTTATGCAGAACGTTGCGATATACCTCAACTGTCATTTGTGTCAGTAGTACACTACAAGGAATATTCAAAGGCCCTGCTTACCTTTCACTTCTCGGGTTCCAGTCTTTATGTGCGTGTTCAACGCGAAGATGGCTCGGAGTTGGGATCATACGTGTTGCCATCCGGAAATCCGCGTTTGTTGTTGACCAATCTCCCCCAGAAAGGGCTTTTTTCTGTTTTTGTCGAAGATGCCTGTGGGCAAATTGTTCCTGCAGGTTGGTTTGAGACTTGGCCGGGGATGGATAATCCCGAAGGCATCGCGGTGAGTGAGGCACTCTTTCAAGCTACCGAGCAGTTCGTCCAGCAAGAAATCGCGTCTTTACCTTCTTTTATGAAAAACAGAAAAGAAATTCCATTACTGGATCGTCTATGGTTTTTGCAGCAGTATTTGTATGAGGGGCAACCGTTTGAAGAGGACTTTGGCCTGAATTTTCCACCTGACGATTTCTGGAGTTATTCAGTGCCTGAAATAGAGAGTTGTCATTGCAATTTATTATTTTATGGAAACGCAAATCCTTCCATTATGCAGGAAGGAGTTATTTATTCGGTTGGTGCAACTTCTTCTGGAGATATGGGTAATAATGCGTCATTCAATCTCATGCGCGATTATGCCGGAGCTGCCATGGATGTGGAGTTGGTGACGGAAGGCTGCAGGGCTGGTGGTGACGATTATGTGTTTACCTATAATGCTCCAATGAGTGAAGAAAACAGTCAACTTTCAGGCGGTGCTTATGGCCTTTTGGAGTATCATTTTTTATGCGTGGGCAAGGACTTGGTCAAAGAAGATTGTGATTGCACGCGATGTGTAAATGTAAATGCTTCTCTTTCTACAAAGCTCGATGCCGATGTAACCCTTAAAACAGGATGTTGGAGTCTGGGTAAAGACAAATGGGGTTATGCTTCTGCCCAACTGGTTTATTCGCTGATACATGTTTCACGGAAAAATGGATATCAGATACTTGCAGCGGGCGATCATAGAGCCAAGAAAGAAGCCGAGATCGAATTGAATACAGAGTTTTTCCTTGCCCTGATCGATGTAGCATCCTACCTGGCGCCGCATTTGGATTCCTTGACAATTAGCCTGGTGGATATTGACGGACTTGCTAACGCCTTGAAAAATCTCATTCAAGAGCCTGTAGTGGAACATAATGATAGCACTGGGGCAACTATATTTGAAGGGGACTTGTTCCGCACTTTCGATCATCAGGTTTGTTTCCAATCAAACGATCCTAATCGCATTTTGCTTTGGGTGGTGAGTTCGGTCACGGGAGCTGGTCGGCGCAAATGGAAGTCTCATGCTTTGGTACAGACCGGTTTTCATTTGGATGGAATCGTGGAAGCAAATCTGACAGAAAACTATTGTTGTAGTGAGCAAGTGGGAAACTGGATTGCGAAAAGCTTGATAGACAATGCTATCTATTCTACTTATCAAATGCAGGCGCGTGTGGTGGAGGATTTTGCTCTATGGCCTTGGGATGGTTGGTCGCCATACAATGGTTTGCCGGGAGAATACGGTTATCTTACCTATTCCTGGGGTTTGTGTGACAGTAGCGGACTGACATCAGGCCCGGATCCAAATGCTCTCCGGGAGTGGTGGAACATGCAAGTGGCAACAACCAATACAGATATCAGCATGCATGCTAATGAGGCCACCGTACGCCAAAAGCGTGATGATTCCGGGCTACCGACGAGGATGAAGCACCTTTCGCCTGGTATGGAGCCTGAGTGCCCTTGCCGTCTGGAAGTGATCGATTTGCAGGGACGTGTATGGTATGCAGAGGAAGGGGTCCTGTTCGAATCGCCATATCACCTGGCTACACAACTTCAGGAACGAGGCGTTTTTCCTCATAGTGGTATCTTCGTATTGCGCCTGGTCGGGGAAAACGGCGTGCGCACAGAGAAAGTTTTTGTACAAAAGTGAGGCGATTTCTCTTTTCTGTGTGGCAACTTTTTCTTCCGGCAGACGGCTTGGTCTGCCGGAAGACTCTTTCTGGGAAAAAACATGAATCATGCTGCGCTTTGTATTCTTTGTAGCCATGTGGGCAGGCACTGTCTGGCAGGCGTTAGCCTGGCAAAGCAAGGTGTTGATACGCGGGTATGTGGAAGAAGCCGATAGCAGGGAGCGGTTGGTTGGTGCGCACGTATTTGAAGTACGTTCGAGTCGAGGTACCGTTACGGACAATTTCGGATATTTTTCCCTGCAGGTCCCCGTTGAGGCAGATTCGGTTTTGCAGTTGCGGGTTTCGTACACTGGTTATCAGAGTGTCTGGAAAGAGCTGCCTGAAGGACGGGATACTTTTTTGCTCATCCGGATGCAGGCGGGCGAGCAGTTATCCGAGGTGGTTGTAAAGGCAGCAGAGGGAGGGCAGGCTACAACCATTGACCGGCAGGTCATGTCCGTAGGGCAGATTGCTCGCATGCCGGCAATGTTTGGCGAAGCCGATGTGTTCAAGGCCCTGAGCCTCTTGCCTGGGGTGCAGCCAGGACAAGAAGGACAAAGTGCCATCTTCGTGCGTGGCGGCAGCCGCGATCAAAACCTGGTACTACTCGACGGTGTGCCCCTGTATTTTACCAATCATTTTGCCGGTTTCTTTTCTGTGTTCAACCCCGACGCCCTCAAGCAGGTGCAACTCTACAAGGGGGGCTTTCCTGCGCACTACGGTGGGCGCCTAAGTTCGGTGCTCGACCTGACTATGAAAGAGGGTCACATGAGCGAGTGGCATGCCAAGGGGGCCATGGGCTTGCTCAGTAGTCGCCTGATGGCCGAAGGGCCTATTGTGAAAGACCGCGCCTCGATGCTGGTGGCTGCGCGCCGCAGTTGGACCGATCTGATCGTTTTGCCGTTGATTTACGAGCTGGGGGGGTATGAAAAATGGGAGCGGGCATCCTTCTGGTTTGGGGATCTCAATTTCAAGGTCAATTGGATGATCAATGATCGGAACAGGTTGTTTGCCAGTGGCTATTTGGGGCGCGACCAGTACAATTTCAATCTCCGGGAGGCAGTAGGTAATGGGGATTTCCTCACTACAGGATCGAAAACCCGATGGGACAATAGCACCTTTTCCCTGCGATGGCAGTCGCTGTTGTC
>RFGJ01000537.1 GCA_003696665.1 Gammaproteobacteria bacterium
TCTAATCCAGGAGCGCCTTGCCGCGGTAAAATATCCGTCCGATTTGGATGACATGCTTATCGATTACAAGCAATGTCTTGAGGAGTCGCCCGATCTTCCGGGGCTCCAAGAAGCCTGCGACCTCCTACGGGAACGCCGGGAAGAGAGAGAGCAAGCCGCAAAAACGTAGGGCGGGCAACCTGCCCGCCGAGGGCGCCGGACGCGTTGTTGATCCGCAGAAGCATCATGGGCGTCTACGGGTGGGGAACTCGACGCGTTGACGGTCCGCGGAGGCGTTATGTGTGCCGTCGCGTAGGGCGGGCAACCTGCCCGCCGAGGGCGCCGGACGTGTTGTTGATTCGTAGAAGTGTTATGTGCGTCGTCGGGCTACTAGCCCGACCTACGGGTGAGGCGCCGGACGTGTTGGCGGTCCGCGGAGGCGTTATGTGTGTCGTCGCGTAGGGCGGGCAACCTGCCCGCCGAGAACGCCGAACGCGTTGACGGTCCGCGGAGGTGTTATGTATGTCGTCGGGTGGGGCGCTCGGCGCGTTGGCGTGGATACGGACAATCGATCAATATGACCCTTCTGGCATCATGAACTTTCGACGCTATTACGTACCCAATTCCATTGTCTTCATCACCCAGGTCGTCGCTGGTCGGGAACCTGTTTTCGCGGACCCTGAGATGGTGCAACTTCTCCGAGAGATTTTGAACGAAGCCAAACGTCGCTATCCGTTTACTACCCTTGGCTACGTCTTCCTTCCAGAACATTTTCACCTGTTGATTCGACCTGAAGCCGGTGTGAACCATAGCCAGATCATGCATTCGATCAAACCGAATTTCACCAAGGCATACCGAAAACAGAGGAGCATTCCTGTTGGTTTGCGGTTTTGGCAGCCCCGTTACTGGGACCATGTGATTCGAGACGCCGAGGACTTTGAACGTCATTTGCACTACATTCACTACAATCCTGTGAAACACGGACTGGTCAATCGGCCCGAGGACTATGCGTTTAGCAGCTATTCACACTGGCAGGCCCGGGGCGCTTACCCTGACCGGTGGGGATGGGAACCGCCGGATGCTCTGCACGGTTTTCAATTGCCGGATTTGTGAGTAGGGCGGGCAAGTTGCCCGCCGAGGGCGCCGGACGCGTTGTTGATTCGTAGAAGTGTTATGTGCGTTGTCGGGCTACTTGCACTTTTACAAAATATCACTGGTATAAGGTATGCTAGATGGCATCTTGCATCAAGGAGTAAAACAAGGAGTGAAAGATGCCTAAAGTGTACCGAATCAGCCTCACTGATGAACAGCAAGCAGAGCTTGAAACAGCTCGGCGACTTCATCCGAAGCCGTATGTGAGAGAGCGTGCTGCTGCCATTCTCAAAGTGGCCGCCGGTTGGTCTCTACGACAGACAGCTTATGTGGGTTTGCTTAAGCGACACGCGCCTGAGACCATCAAAGAATGGTGTGAACGATATTTGGCCGAGGGGATGTCCGGCCTGAACATCCGTTCTGGACGTGGGCGCAAGCCCGCTTTTTCCCCCTCTAAGCCAGGAGCAAGCCGAAGTAGAAGTTGAGCATCTGCTACATCAATCACCCCGTGAGCATGGCATAGCCCGTACGCGCTGGCGTTTACAAGATGTGGGGCGGGCGCTACGATGGTTACAAGGATATAGCGATGCTGGCATCTACAAGGTGCTCAAGCGTTTGGGCTTTAGTCGGAAAAAAGCCTTACATTTCATCCGTAGCCCAGACCCCAACTACCGCTTCAAATGGCAACGCATTCTGGCTGCCTACCAGGAGGCAGTGGCTTGTCCAGACAAGTACGTTTTGCTGTTCCAGGATGAGTTCACCTATTACCGTCGGGCCAAATTGCGAAAAGGATACCAACGACGAGGAAAACGACAGCGTCGCTATCATCATCGTCCTGGGGCTAACACTAAAGCACGTGTTGCCGCGGTCTTGGATGCCTTGACAGGACGTGTGCTCTATCAACAACGTAGCAAGATCGGCCGTAAAGAACTGGTCGCCTTCTATCAACAAATTCGCACTGCCTACCCTGACGCCAAGCGTATTTACCTGGTTGAAGACAACTGGCCGGTGCATAAGCATCCTGATGTGCTTCAGGCAGCGGGGACCCATGACCTATCCCTGCTCTTTTTACCTACTTACGCCTCGTGGTTGAATCCAATCGAAAAACTATGGCGTTGGTTACGCCAGGACATTTTGCATAACCACGATGGTAGTGAAAACTTCAAGCAACTGCGAAAGCAGGTTGAAGTTTGGCTAGAGCAGTTTGTTGATGGTTCCCTGTATCTTCTCCACTATGTAGGCATTCTTTCCAAAGAGGAGTTTGATGCTATACCAGTGTCAATTTGTTAATCTACAA
>RFGJ01000538.1 GCA_003696665.1 Gammaproteobacteria bacterium
CCACCCCACCGTCCTCAGCGGGGATATCGACAACAACGACCTCGCCGTCCCGGCCGAAAACGCGGGGCAAATTGTAGGTGGCAACAGTTATCATGTGGTTAGAGGAAAGTATTTAAGCGTACCTACCCTGGTAGATGGGTTTGTCATTAGCGGCGGGCAGGCGGATGGAGATTGGCGGAATGATGATGAATTCGGAGGCGGAGTGTATATTGTGAATAGTAGTACTAATATCGTTCTAACCAATATCTTATTGCAAAGTAATAAAGCGGATAATGCTGGTGGAATTTGGAGCTTTGATAATAATGGTCTCACACTGACAAATGTCACCTTTAATAGGAATATAGCTGGCGGTGGTGCTGGTGGTGTGTACCAACATGGGGGACAAATCGTGTTATCTAATGTGGTTTTCAGCGACAATGATGCTGGTGGTGGTGATGGAGGCGGCCTGTATTGTGATGAATGTGATGTTGTACAGACAGAGGTATATTTTCGGGGTAATGCCGCTGAATTCAATGGAGGGGGGATGTTCGTGACGTCTCGCGGAACTAGAAATACGGTTTATTTAAGCCATGTGTATTTTGATAGTAACTCGGCTGGGAACCAGGGAGGGGGGCTTCACATATCCGGAGAATCTTTAGAGCTCACAGATGCAACTTTTAGCAATAACCAGGCGGACTATGGAGGGGGAATGTACAATCAAAATTCATCCACATTAACTAACGTGACTTTCAACAACAATTCGGCCAGAGTAGCCGGAGGGGGCATACGCGTGGGTTTGGGTAGTAGCATCCTCCTAGATAACGCCATCATTACACATAATTCGGCCGACCAGGATGGAGGTATATCAAGCTATGGAGAAGCAACTTTAGTAAACACTGTGTTGATGTATAATTCAGCCGCTACCGCTTCAGGTGGTATGTGTGCATATAATGGGCCGCTTGACCTAAAAAATGTGACATTTTTTGCCAACACCTCGGGTAGTGGACCTGGGGGATTATTCGATGATACGAATACGTCCACATTAACTAACGTAGTTTTTAATAACAACGTAGCTCAGAGTGATGGAGGAGGAGTGTTATTCGGTCTTGGCACCCATGTGCTAACTAATGCCACTGTTGTCAACAACGCGGCTGGCGGGCACGGGGGCGGCATCATGTATACGAACACAAACTATGGGACCGTTTATATCAGCAACGCCCTCTTCTGGCACAACACGTCAAGCGATGACTCATTGTCTAACCAACAGATAATAGGCTATCTACCCGACTTGGTAGTGATTCAGTCATCAGATATCCAAGGTTCAGGTGGTAGTGGCTCCAACTGGGATATTTCTCTGGGAATAGATGGCGGCGGCAATCTGGATGCCAATCCCCGTTTTTTGCGTGACCCCAACCCTGGCCCGGATACTTTTTTGGGAACAGCCGACGATGATTACGGTGATTTGCGCCTGCAGGTGGATTCCCCCGCTATTGATTCTGGGGATAACAACGCGCTTCCCGCCGATGTTCAGGATTTGGATGGAGATGGCGATACAGCCGAGCCGTTACCTTTCGATGCTGCCGGGAATGCCCGCTTTACGGATATCCTCACTGTGCCGGATACCGGTATTACATCCACTCTGGTTCCCGACCGAGTTGTAGATATCGGCGCGTATGAAACGCAACCGTTCATCAGTCTTGCACAGACTGTCACTCCTCAGCACGCTGGCCCGGGACAGCGTGTCCGATATCTGATAACCATTTACAATGTCGGACCGGTTACGGCTACAGGCGTCATTCTTACTAATACCGTTCCGTTAAGCGTAACGATTACGGGCATCACCAGTACGCTGCCAATGACTCAAACCGCTGGTTTTCCGAGTTATGCCTGGCAAGTAGCGGACGTACCAATGGGTACCCAGGGGGTCATTACACTTACCGGCATTGTCACCACCGCTTTAAATGGGGGGGAAACGCTCTGGAGCACGGCGGTTATTACTGCCAGTCAACCCGACCCTGCCCCGCAGGACAACCGCAGCGACACGCCGTTATATATCCATGAAATTATTTATGTAGATGCATCTGCAACTGGCAATAGTGATGGAACATCTTGGGCTGACGCTTACACGGATTTACAATTTGCTTTGGGGCGGGCACATCCTGGTGTGCAGATTTGGGTTGCCGAAGGGGTCTATAAGCCCACCACAGTCATCACCGATAGACTCGCGACTTTCCAATTGGTCGATGGTGTCGAAATCTATGGTGGATTCCCGGCGGGAGGCTCTATCTTTGTCCACCGAGACCCTGGCATTCACCCTACCGTGTTAAGTGGTGATATAGATGGTAATGATATCGTGGATGCACGGGGTGTTGTAACCCATGCCAGTCGGATACGTGGAGGAAATAGTTACCACGTACTCACGGCCAGCAGCCTGCGAGACATTACCTTGTTGGATGGCTTTTTTGTCACTGGCGGTCAGGCAGACGGAGTTGGGCATACTTATGGAGGGGGGTTGCGCAATACTGGCGAAAGCCAGTTGCAATTGAAACGTATCTCGTTTATGGGGAACTACGCTCTTCATGGTGCTGGGATGTATAACGCCAATAGTACGCCAACCCTGGTGGGCACCGTCTTTTGTGGTAATATCGCGCAGATTCAAGGCGGGGGATTGTACTCAGAGAATGATACGTTTTGGATTGAGAACACCCGTTTTTGCGGCAATCAGGCGAATTTGGGTGGCGGGATATATAACAACCAGGGGAATTTGGTTCTGAGTAATGTACTCTTCGTTGGCAATAAGGCCAGTGACAAAGGCGGTGGTATATTGAACAATGGTGGCACTCCAACGCTTGCGAACATCACTTTTGCAAACAATCACGCCGACTACCTCGGTGGAGGAATGTATAATCAAGGCAACAGTACCCCAAAAATTGCCAACGGTATCTTTTGGGGCAATACCTATGGGCAGGGTTTGACCAATCCATCACAAATTGCCAATGCCAGCGGCACTGTACCAGAATTCCGTCATACTCTGATACAAGGTGCCTATGTCAACGGCAATTGGGATTCTACTTTAGGTTTGGACGCCGGCGGCAACATCGATGCAGACCCCGCTTTCGTTAAAACCCCCGACCCCGGCCCGGATGGAACCTGGGGAACGCCTGATGACGATTACGGTGATTTGCACCTCCAGGCGCAATCGGCGGCCATTGACGCCGGAGATAACGGTGTCGTGCTCTCCCTTGAACAAGACCTCGATGGGGAACCCCGTTTCACC
>RFGJ01000539.1 GCA_003696665.1 Gammaproteobacteria bacterium
TTCCTTTTTGAGGAAACGGCGCGGGATGCGCGTGTACGACAGCACACGCACGTCTTCCGGCTCGATGTCGAAGTTCAGGTTTTCCTTCGCCCACGCCTCAATAGCTGCCCATACTTCCTCATTATCGGGCCAATAGCTGCGCGTCTCTACCCGCGTGCTGGCGACGTCCACCAGGCGGTAGTTTTTCACGATGGAAAAGCCGATGAGATATGTTGCACGGTATGCCATCTTATTTTTTTTCTACCTTATAAACTTCATTGAAAATATTACCTGACGGAATAACAAAGTAGTCATTTCCAACTGCCACGGCAGCCGCGTGCGTAGGCGGCAAGATGTTCTGGTGATCTACCTTGAACCACGTGTCCCCATCGTAGGTGTACATGAGGACACTGGTATTTGTCTGGGAATCATCATAACCTCCATATACCCACAATTTTCCGTCAAAAACAAACACTTTCGGATACGAGAGGACAAATGGAATGGGCAGATCAGGATGTTGGTGCCATGTCCTGCCTCCATCCTTGCTGCTGTACACGCTCTTGTACCGAATGTGTCCGTTAGTGTCGTCATACAATTCGCCTCCCACTATCCACAACCGCCCGTTGTAACTCTCAACGGCTCCGCCCAAATTGCCTATTGCAGGTACGCAATTGTTACACACCCTTTCCCATGTTGCGCCATCCCTGCTGCGCAGCACGTCCGTGTACACAGTAATGTTGTTACCGGCAGTTGTATCCTGGCCTCCTATCATATAAAGCCAACCGTCATGGGCTGCATTGCCATACAGGATGCGGTCAGCCATCAGGGATATGGTATCATTCATGAGTGTCCAATTGCGCAGGTCTGTACTGCGCCAGCAATCACTCTTTGGGTCTTGACCATCTGCCCCAAATACATAGTAGTATCTTCCGAGTTTTTCAAACCCGAACGTGTGTCGAGGTGACCACTCGGCCCTCCTTACAAATGTCCAGGTCCTCCCGGTGTCGATGGATATGTAAATAGAATCATCACGAGGCCCGCTGCGCCAGCCGCCCATGAAAAAAACTGTGTCCGGATTGCCAGGTACAATAAAGGCTTCAGCCCCATCCTTTGGGTTATAAATTGCCTCTGCAACGAATGAAGCCTCGTAAAGAGGTTGGTCATCATAGCTTACGTCGTAGGCAGGAAGGGCTGGAACATTTTTGCTCGTTCTGCCCAAACTCTTGTTCAGCATATCTATTGCCTGATGCAGCTTGGCAA
>RFGJ01000540.1 GCA_003696665.1 Gammaproteobacteria bacterium
ATAGGATGATACTGGACACCACGGATAGTACCACTTCATGCGAGTATACTACAGCGTACTGTAAGTGATCACCGGCGGTAAGTTCGCCAATGGGGCGATTACCGCGGCGTTTGCGAGGGCGCATAACCATGAAGGTGGCGACGAGAAAAAGGGAGCCCCGATCTCCGATGACGAATGGGATTTATTGAGGAAAGGGGATTATATTGGATTTTGGAAGTCAAGATATGCAAAAGGAGATCCTGTCGCACGCATAGCCTTGATCGGATGGGGGTATGGCGACGACGTCGGTGCCTCATGGTTGGAACGAGGTCTGGCAGCGTGGACATGGAGTGATTTGGAGGATTATATTAAGGAACATGGTATTGATGTAACCAAGGAACAAATTGCACTTGAGTTGGCAAAGGCGCACGCGAAAATGGTACAAATGGACAAACAAGGCGTTCTCCATCTTCTTGATCCTTATCAAGTGACGCACTATCACTGGGAAGTCTTTAAGAAATACAATATTCCTCATTATATCTTTGGTGGGAGCGTGCGTGTAAATCCGTTTTCTGATGATTCTCCGGTTCACCCGACAGACCTACTTGCATTTCTTTGGTGCAGTGGATGTGACGAGGACCCGTACGAGTGGTGGTAGCTATGAAATCGAAAAAATTGTTATTGATAATATGTGGGGCCGCATGGAGCTTGTTTCTGACCTCATGCGGTAATAGCCATAGTTTATCCTTGGATGTAGATAAAGAAGGGAAGGTCAAGCAAAAAGTTGGGAGTACGGTTTTTCGCATTCCAAAACAGTATATAGTGACACCTTTCCCGTGGCTTCCGAAGAAAGGCCTTGATGTAAGCCGCAGTTTGCAGCTACTTATTCCGATGGAAGATATTCTTTCTGAACCAATAGGTCACAATGAATCGCTGTCTGTGACTATTTCTCCGGCCTCAGGACGCTCAATGCATGAATGGCTTCCACTTACACAAGATGCCTGGCTGGGACGCGGGCGTTTTAAAAAAGGGGCCATTGAGGAAGACCCGAAAACGGGGCTCGTCTATGTGCATTCACACGATGATATACACTTTAGTGTATTTACCCGAAGACCAGACCCCGGGCTTGATGGGCGAAAATATTGGTTAGCCGACTGTATAACTTGGTCTTCATCAGATATCAAATGCGCCTCACTAGTTAGAACCGGGGACATTTGGGTAAAATTATTCATGCCGGTCAATGAACCTGCGCGGATGGCGGACTACAGGAATATGGTGAAGCAACTTGTTGAATCCTGGATGGTTGATGACAGCGCGCCAGCAGAAGAATAAGCGTCGCGCACTCACGCCGCCGAGGCTACATAAAGTAGAAAAGGAAAGTCTTCGGACTTGTTTAGTGTCGGGGAAATAATAGTTGGTTATGAAAAGCTTTTTATTACTCTTGCTAAAATGTACGACAGTATTGAGCGTTACGATAGTATTGAGCTTGTGCCTTGTTTCATGCGGAAATGGCTTACCTGTGGATGAAAATGGGAAATTTGCGCTGAAAATCAAGAGCACGACACTGCGCATTCCCGGAGAATATATTATTGTTCCATTCTTAGCTGTTGATAAAGAGACTAAAAAGGTCGATGTAAGCAAGTTACGCACACTTAAGATTCCTTTTGAGGAATTAGGCTTGCGCCCTACAGGTGAAAAGGATGATGTTTTTGTAGATATAACTGACTATTCCCTCGATTCGTTTATATGGCTTCGTAATAAAATCAAAGACGCTTGGCTGGGCAGAGGTGATTACAAGGGGGGCAAGATCGAGACGGATGAGAAATCTGGTCTTGTTTTTGTCTATCCAAACCCTGAAGCCTCTGAACCTGTGATGATCTTCACACGGCCGCCTCAAGCCGGGAATGACGGGACCTTGTATTGGTTTGGGAAATATCACCCTGCTGTCCAGATCTGTGAAATAGGGGTGTTTTTTCACGAGTTGTATCTTGAGGTTTGGATTCCTTTCACCGACAGGCATCAGCTTCTAAAAGCTAAGCGCCGATTTCTTAAGTTACTGGGGTCCTGGGCTGACGTTTGAGTTTGCGAATTAAAAGTAGAAGCGATTCATGGAGAAAATTTGTGGCACGCCAGCAGACACGATAGATCTTATTCGAGTGTGTCGCAGTGCATGACGATCTAATTCGCTGCCGAAGTACCATAAGCCGTCTATATCTGTGGTGATTTGAGGCGATGAAAACAGCCTAGGTGGACCTACAGTTTCGGCGTGGAGGAATCAAGAGCCAATCATTAGTCTAAGAGGTGGTTTATGTTTCGTTTCATCCTGACAATGCTATTCCTTTTTCTAACACCCTTAACTTTTGGTGAAGTGACACAATGTTACAAAGACGTGAATATAAAAATACAACGTGTCCGTCAGCCTGTTCGTTTTACTAAAGTGATAAAAAAACGCGCCACCATAACACTTCGCGTCAAGACTGACTGTAAGACAGGAGCGGTACGAATACCCTCCACGTTTGAGGAAGCAGTGGAGTTCCTTGATTTTGCCCTGCCGCTTGATTACAAAGATGCGCTTGTCAGTGAGAGCACTCAGGACGAACTTGATATTGGAGCCGCGTATCGAAAGGCACACTATGGCGAGTCGGTGAACGACGATCTGTTTGATTATTTTTATAATGCGTGGTTCTTAGGTGAGAAAAATAATATTTGCGAAAAAAAGTTTGGGGATAAATATTTTGGAAAGGGAATAGGATGTTACTATCTATTACTAGAGCATTTGGTTGAAGCATACAAAAAGGGCGCTCTAGAAAGCGCCCGGGCATCAGAAGCACGGTGAGCCATTATTGTCGTCAGGTCGAACCGGATTGATAGGGTGATTTTGCCCGTGACTGATCATACCATTCAAGTTGTCAACACCAGTTTGCAGCGTAAAGCGTGCAGAAATCAGGGGGGCACTACAATGTCATGACTCCCTCCTGAACTGCTCAGGTTGTAATACAGGCAGGGGGAGTCAGATGAAAGAGCAAAAAATTGAAATCAAACGCTGGACAGCGAGGCGGAAAATTTGGTCATGCCTTCACGGCAGCGGTCGTGAGCGAAATGGCCGGTGCGTGGATTGACGGCATTGGCGAGGGCAAGAAAGAGTTTGCTGGAGTGCGCATCATCGCCGCAGCTGTTGTCGGTGGTACCACGTCGATGATCACTGGAGGTAAGTTCGC
>RFGJ01000541.1 GCA_003696665.1 Gammaproteobacteria bacterium
CATATAAGATCCCGAGGCAAACAAAGAGAAACCATTGAGAGCCGCTGCGCTGGATGCCACTCCTACATTCACACCAATGGATACATCCAAGCCAATTCCAAACTCATCGCTGAAAAAGAAACCAATTTGCCCAGAATCCAGATTCAGAAGTACACCGACATTCACGCCAAGGCCCGGAAGTTTTGGCAGGAAAAGATCCACAGAAATTCCCACGGTCATTACATGACCATCAACCGAACATCCATTCATGGTTTCCTTCTTGACCTCTCCAGCCGACAACCGTGAGGACAGAAAAGAACCAACGCGAGGACCAACCCCCTCACTTGGGCTGGCAATCAACGAGGGGGTCAGGAGGTCATTGATATCGGCCTGCGTCAGCACAAAAACCGTTTTGTTTAATGTCGGAGACCGCCTTCCCCCTTTCCCCAAAACCACGTCAAAGCACCCATCCACGCGACCAGCTATGGCCCGGTCCGTCTCCGTACAGCTGCGCTTGCTGATATACCGCGGCATACTCGTTATCGGCGGCGGAAAACATTCAGTCACATGACAAACCAGACGCAACCCGCTCGGATCCGTGAAGTTGACCGGATCGCCGCCAACGTAGGAATAGAGATTGAGCTGGCCGCTCGCAAAGCCGATGGGGTCGGGCTCAAGAAAGCGGGCAAGCTCCGTGGCATAGACGCGGGCCCGCATGTGCAGCAGATCCGTGCCCGGAAGTTTGATGGCGCCCGTGTAGCCGAAGCGCGAGAAGCCTGTCCCGGCCCCCGAGCCGGGAGCCGTATCCGTGCTCTCCCCCCACGGCCCGTAGCGGAAGGTCGCAATCGCCGTGCCCGCATCGTTCGCCACCGCCACCACCGAGCCCCGCTCGTCCTGATAGATGAAGCGCCGGCCAGCGACCCCAGAACCGAAAGATTGAGTTTCTTCGTCCTCCCAATCAACCTCATGGACATTTTATTTAGGGATCCGTCAACATTTTTTCCTTCCCATCACCCCCCACTCAATGACAGGGGCCAAATTCCGGACATCTTATAAATATAAGTTCTGCACCACACTGAATTGATGCATAAAACGTCTTCCAATCTAGATTAACACTAATAGTTATATATCTTACATAAGGGCAAATATCATCATTTTTGTCTAATTTAGATATTGAATCATTATCAACGCCGCTATCTCCTATATTCTTTCCATCCACAATAAAGAACATTATATCCATCTCGTGCATAACATGTCCTCCATCAGTCGCCTGATTCAAATTAATACGTACAGGAGACAGAATCCTACCTACAGTGTATTTTCTTAATTCATCAAGTAATTTTTTGGGCATGTGAGTGCCGTCAAGTGACACATTAAATTCTTTACCCCATTTTATACGCATACGCTGCAATCGCCCATTTTGTTCATTCTTTACAGAAATTTCGATACTGTCAAGCTGCAGGGACTTTTCGATAACTTTCAATTCCGATGGTGTTCTGGCCCATGAGGACAGCGAAATTGAACTGAAAAATACCGTAATACAAGCCATAAGATGAGTAATAGGTTTCATTGGCAATCTCTCCTCAGAACGCACAACCGCTTGGGAATAGCGTTATTGCTACGTCATATGATGGCGGTTCAAACAGCAACAGGCCACCGTTCGGCGTACCAAGAAGTGCATCCACCTCAAATCCTAAGTTTTTGTTCAAAAACTCAAGCGAACCAATATCACTTGCACCACCTTCCCCTTCTCCCGCACGAGACAGTCGAAAATTTGCCGATCCACTCCTTGGGGGATGAGAATGAAAGAAAGCCACTGTCCGTGATGTTTTGATAAAACGCACCGATACATGTGTCGTTGTGCCCACAGTTACATTGATAGCTTGGAACAGCCCGCTGGCGGTACGAATGATCTGTGCACCGATTTCCTTTGCCGTTGTCCCAGC
>RFGJ01000542.1 GCA_003696665.1 Gammaproteobacteria bacterium
AGCCCCACGCACCCCGGCCCGCAAGATTGCCGCGCCCGTCATAGGTGAGGCTGGTGCCGCCGCTGGCGGTGAGCTGGTCCAGACCGTTCACCGACGCCGCCCCGCCTGCCGTCGTCACCGCCCAGTGATAGATATCTTTGTACGTATGCTACATCAATTCAGCGAGACGGTGTCTTTGCCTGCACGAGAGAATGATCGCTTGCATCTATTTCTAATATCACCCGCTCTGTCATTTACGACACCGTCACCGCCTCGAAACCGTCACCCCGGGCTGTGCAGGAAATTTCTTCAGAAGAATATTTTCTTAATAATGAGAGTAATATAGGAAAGTGTGGATCGCAACATGATTACAAAACTAATTGTTGATTCAATTAAGAACACTGCAGTAATCCAAATAAATGCTCCCAAAGCAAAATCTTCATTAACTTCCCTTCCTGTTAATACAATTATCAATAAAGATAGTCCCGTACCGACAATCCAAGATATTAAATATATTACTGGATCCCCATATGCCAATATGGTGAATTTGCGCAAATAAACCATCGATTTACGGAATGAGTCTGTATTTTGATTACAAATTTCCTCATCAGGCATATACGCTTTTAGAACCTCTTTCAACCCTGCATCCTTGGAAAGCCCTGCATTTACCGCCGCAAACATGATATGCGCCTTGATGGCGACGAGTACCGCCGGAATCATGAAATACCATCGGGGATAGGAGAGGATAAAAACAACGGATCCCGCAATGTCGATCATCGCGACGACAAACAGCCACTTGACGATCCGGAACGACCTGCGCTCCCTCACAGCCCGCCTCCTCGCTCACAGATCCTTGCAGTCCTGCAGTCTTGCCGCGTCCAGAAGCGCCTCCTCAAGCCTGTCAATCTGCCTGCCAATAGCGCTCTGCAGCAGATGCGTCGCCTCGTCGCGCCCAAGCGTACCAATCTGTTTTATCAACGCCCGAGGCGCTGTCACTCCTTTGACAAGCCGCCCACCAAGGCTGTCCAAAAAAAGCTTCGCCCCCGTGCGAAAGTCGCCTAGAAAAGCCAGTCCGAACGAGGATACCCTCATGATTGCCCCTCCAACGCCAGCCAAGAATGTCCCGGCGGTAAAGGCTGTGCCACCGACTGGAACTCCTGCTTCTGGTCCCAGAACAAGCGATCCTTCAACAGAGGCGGCTATACCCAGATCCGTCAGCAGGGAGCCTACGTCCGTGATGATCTCGCCGCCCCTCTTGAACACATCAAGACCCGAACGGGCAATCTGCCCTCCCTTCGTCTTCTGAAGCGCACACAGTCGCTCCTGCAGCGCCTTGAGCGCCTCAACAAACCTCTGCAGCACCTCCTCCAGCTGCATCAGGGCGTCCTGAAAGGCGTCGCTGCTGCCTTTTCCCGCCTGCGGCGTGTTGATGGGAGCGCACAATCGGGGAGCCGATGAGGCCAAGCGAGCTCGGAGAATGCTTGACCAGGACATCGAGCACCCGCAGCCAGCCCCCCGCCTTGGGTCAGCGGCTGTAGATTGTCGTGTACAGCGCCGCAGCACTCGGGCAGATTATGCCATAGCGCCCCAGTGCTCAGAATGGAGAAAATGCCGCTGATCATCCGGCGGTCATCAACCTGCAGCATCCCGCACCGTTTGTTCGGCAGCAGCGGCGCAATCAGCGCCCACTTCACATCCGTCAAATCATGGCGACCTTTCATCTTCAAACTCCCGCAGTGTGGAAGTTTGAAACACAGCCCTCCACAGAGCCCCCCACGAGTACATGACCTAGCTAAAGGTTAGGGCTTCCTATATCACCCAAGTCATACTCTCTGGCACTACACGGTGCGCTAAAAGACACCACATGACCATTAAACAATATTATTTAACTCTAATTACAAGATTGGAACTCAGGGCATCTGTATATCGTAAGCTGATCGTCATGTACCAAGTCCGCCATGAACCCCCCATTTTTTGGATAAAATGAAATAGACATATCACCGATACTACAACAATACAACTTATCGATATATTTGTTATGCTCTTGAGAATGACTATCAAATATACAAACTTTAATGATAATTTCTAATTCCTCTATCATATCCTTAGAAAACCGCACTTTAATATCTGAGATAACAGAATTTCCAACATCAGATGAAATAGATCTACGCAAGAGGCGCGGCATTTTCTTTCCATTAACCCGCACATCTATATTTTTTCGAAGGTTTACATAAACATGGTAAGATTTACCAGTAACAGGATCCATTACCGAAATATTAGCTTCCTTTATCAACAACGGCCTATCAGATAGGGTTTGACTTTCTCGTCTTTCCTTATCTGTGCCATTACGCGGACATGCAGCATACGCAGGACAATTTACAACTGAGGCGGCAAAGGTCATCCACCCGATAAAGGCAGCCATAGCGTATCGCCATACAACCTGTCGTTTCCTCTTATTCATCATATGACCTTCTTAGAATACACACCCATCTGGAAACAGCTGAATCGGCACTGCATATTCTGGCGGCCCAAAACTTAGCAGTCCCCCGCCAGGCGTCCCTAGCAGAGCGTCTATAGCGAAGCCCAGCCGCTTCTTTAGTTTCTTGAGAGTCCCTATATCGTTTTCACCCCCAATTCCTTCCCCAGCAGCTGATAATCGATAATTAACAGCTCCACTCCCTGGCGGATGGGAATGAAACCAAGCAACGGTTACCCAGGAAGCAGTTGTCTTGGGCAAAGAAAATGTCATGCTTACATGTGTCGTTGTGCCCACAGTTACATTGATAGCTTGGAACAGCCCGCTGGCGGTACGAATGATCTGTGCACCGATTTCCTTTGCCGTTGTCCCAGC
>RFGJ01000543.1 GCA_003696665.1 Gammaproteobacteria bacterium
ATGCATGATCTTGTGGTACATCAATATTTGGTAGGCCTGACTTAAAATAGGCAAGCTGGAAGTCCCGCATCTCTTCCCAATTTATTACTTCGGTATAAAGATCTAATCCCAACTTTTCAATCATTACGTTGATATTATGAACAGAGATATCTGTATTCCATCCACCATCCACATGAAAAACAAGAGGGCGAAGACCGAGCTCCTTGACTGCGACGTGCAACAAATAGGAGCTGTCCGCCCCCCCACTCATACCCATGATGCAGTCAAAATCACGGCCCTTACCGTCTTTTCTAATTTTATCAACGATCCTGGCCAACTCCGCTGCACCGCGTTCGTCTGTATGCCACTTCGGCTTAACATTCTTCTCAAAATCTATGCAATGGTCACAAACACCATTTTCATCAAACACAATTCTGGAATCAGACGTATCCATTACACAGTTTGTGCAGATTTGATATTTACGCTTTTGCATTAATTACCTCGCCAAATATTCCTTACCCAAATAGCACTAATCCGATGGAAGGACTTTATCTTAACCACCCAAGGTGGAAACGCCCCTATGCAATTTTCATTGCCCCAAATGCCTCCGGACTTAGATAGCCGATGGTACTGTGGCAACGAATTCGATTGTAATACACTTCGATACTATCGAATACTGTTTGTCGCATCTAACGACGAGTCGCAAGTCGCCCCCATGCTAATCTCCAAATTTTAGCTGCTCTCATGAGCAGAGGTCAGACCAATAGCGCCAACCTCTGCGCCTCCGAGGCCCATTCGTGTCGCTCGTGATTGTAGATCCACAGCCAATGGGTCGCAAAGTCCTGAACCGCCTCAATGCTGTCGAACAAGTACGGCCTCAGTCAGTCATGGCGCACTGTACCTTTGTAACGCTCGGTGTGGGCGTTCTGCTGGGTTTGCCCACTTCGGTGTTTGTCAGGATAGTTGTCGCAATTTTCAAGCTGCGATTCTCTCGTTTTCTGGCCCTGCCAACGCCTGTGGACAATCGGGATTCAGCCATACCTCTACGACCGGCTCCCAGTTGCGCGTGGGGCCACTCCACCGTTCCGGATGCCGTTTCCGGGCGGTTTCGTACACTGCTTTGCGCTTGGCAAGCAAAACCGTATCCCGTCCCTCATGTCGCTCATTCGGCGTCACGAACTTCAGGGCGCTGTGACGATGACTGCCGTTGTACCAGGACACGAACTCATGTACCCACTGACGGGCCGCATTCAGGCTCTCGAAGGGCTTCTGCGGCCAGGTCGGTGTATACTTCAGCGTCCGGAACAGGCTCTCGGAATAAGGGTTGTCGTTGCTCACCGATGGTCGGCTGAACGAGGGCACCACGCCCAGTTGCTGCAGGGTTGCCATCAGGGTGGCGCCCTTCATCGGCGAGCCGTTGTCCGCATGCAGCACCAACCCAGGTCGGGTCACCTTTTCCGCAAGGCAAGCCTTTCGAATGAGTTCGGCAGCGTGTGCCGCCGACTCCCGTTCATGGACTTCCCAGCCCACGATCTTTCGACTGTAGATGTCCAGGACCAGATAGAGCCGATAGAACGCACCGCGTATCGTGCTGGCCAGGTAAGTAATATCCCAGCTCCACACCTGATTTGGCCCTGTGGCGCAATAGCTCTTCGGTTTGGCCCGCCTTCGGGGTGGCTGCGCCCGGCCCCGACGATTGGCCTGGCCCGCTTCGCGCAGTATCCGGTAGAAGGTCGATTCCGAGGCCAGATATTCGCCCTGGTCGGCCAGGGCAGGAACAATCTGGCACGGCGGTAGGTTGGCATACTCCGGTCGGTTGCACACTTCCACGATATGCGCCCTCTCGGCCTCACTCAGGCGGTTCGCCGGTGCCGGACGAGACGCTTCCGGGCGGCCATCCGGCACGATACCGCCCTTCCGGGTCCAGCGCTGGTAGGTGCGGGCGCTGATCCCAAGGAGTTCACAGGCTTTCGCCTGCCTCGCCCCCTGGGCCATGGCTTGTTCGACCAGCTCAAAGGCCTGGCGGCGATCTGGGATGCTGGTCATGCGTCCTCGCCTTCCCCCCAGATCGCCTCGGCTTTTTTTGACAACACCAACAAGGCTGCAGTCTCGGCCAGGGCCTTTTCCTTCTTCTTGAGCTCGCGTTCCAGCGCCTTGAGCCGCTCCCGGTCGGCCTTGCGCTCGGCTTTCAGCCGCTCGGCCTGTTGCCGGTCCCAGTCGTTGGCCTGCTCGCAGGCCCGGCGCCAGGCGCGCACCTGTTCAGGGTACAGGCCCCGCTCACGGCACCAGGCCGAGAGCTGTGCCTCATTCAGGGCAGCTGTCTCCACTACCGCGGAAAAC
>RFGJ01000544.1 GCA_003696665.1 Gammaproteobacteria bacterium
AATTTCATCGCCCAACGACTTTCCGGGCGACGGGTACGGAGTATGAGATGTCAGGCTATGGTATTTGACGCCATGGCAGATTCACCTGTGCCACGTGGCTTTTTGTCGTTATAATGCGCGCTCTACAGGGCAATCGAGCGATGGATGACTGTGACCAAGCCGGCGGAAACTTTGGACACTTTTCAAGATCTGATTTTGTGCCTGCAGGCATACTGGGCGAAGCATGGTTGTGTTGTGGTGCAACCCCTTGATCTCGAGGTGGGGGCGGGCACTTTCCACCCAGCGACGTTTTTGCGTGCCATTGGCCCAGAGCCATGGCGAGCGGCTTATGTTCAGCCTTGTCGTCGCCCCACTGATGGTCGTTATGGTGAAAACCCCAACCGCCTGCAGCACTACTACCAGTTCCAGGTGGTGCTCAAACCGTCACCCGACGACATTCAAGACCTGTATCTCGGCTCGCTGAAAGCGCTAGGCATTGACACCAAAGTCCATGACATTCGCTTTGTGGAAGACAACTGGGAATCGCCGACGCTTGGCGCATGGGGCTTAGGCTGGGAAGTCTGGCTCAACGGCATGGAAGTCACGCAGTTTACTTATTTCCAGCAAGTCGGTGGCCTTGAATGCGCGCCTGTCATGGGCGAAATCACTTATGGTCTGGAACGACTGGCCATGTACCTGCAGGGTGTGGACAGTGTTTATGATCTGGTTTGGAGTCGAGGCCCTCAAGGCGTTGTCACCTATGGCGATGTGTTCCACCAAAACGAGGTGGAAATGTCGACGTACAACTTTGAACAAGCCCCCGTCGAGGCGCTGCTGAAGCAATTCGATTTGTTTGAAGCAGAGAATAAGCGCCTCATCGAAGCGGGCTTACCACTGCCCGCTTATGAAATGGTGCTCAAGGCCTCTCATGTTTTTAACCTTCTGGATGCGCGCCATGCGATTTCGGTCACGGAACGGCAGCGATATATTTTGCGCGTGCGGGCGATGGCGCGCGCTGTGGCCGAAGCCTATTACCAAGCGCGAGAAGCCCTTGGTTTTCCCATTCTCAAGAAAAACGAGGAAGCTTGATCGATGCGCACAACGGCTGATTTTCTATTTGAAATAGGCACGGAGGAGTTGCCTCCCAAAGCCTTGCGTCAACTGGCCACCAGCCTGCGAGACGGGATTGTGTCCGGTTTAGCACAAGCCAATCTGAACCATGGTGCTGTGCACTGGTTCGCCACACCGCGTCGAATGGCGGTGCTGATTGAAGCGTTGGCGTTAGCACAGCCAGACCGGGAAGAAACCAAGTTGGGCCCAGCTCTGCAGGCGGCCTTCCGAGATGGCGAACCAACGCCCGCAGCACTTGGCTTTGCGCGCTCCTGTGGCACAACCGTCGATCAACTGGAACACGTCGAGACCGACAAAGGCACGCGCCTTGCGTTTCGCATTCAGCACAAAGGGCAGCCCACCATTGAACTTTTGCCGGACATTGTCAAAGCCAGCCTCAAAGCGTTGCCGGTGCCCAAAATGATGCGTTGGGGTGCCCACAAAACGCCGTTTGTCCGCCCGGTGCATTGGCTGGTGGCGGTTTTGGGTGACGATGTCGTACCGCTTGAGGCTTTCGAATTGCAGGCAGGACGACACACTTTTGGTCATCGGGTGCATGCGCCCGAACCGATCGCGCTGCCTAAGCCGGATGCCTATGAACGCATTTTGCGGGAAGCCAAAGTGATCACGAATTTTGACGAACGCAAGGAACGCATTCGTCAGCAGGCAGTCGCGACGGCGCCAGCAGGCATGCAGGTCATCATTGACGAAGATCTGCTGGAAGAAGTCACGGCACTGGTGGAATGGCCAGTGGCATTGCTTGGCCAATTTGATGCTGAATTTTTGCAAGTGCCTGCCGAGGCATTGATTTCTTCGATGCAGTCGCATCAGAAATATTTCCCCATCAAGGATAAAGACGGTCAGCTCACCCAGTATTTTGTCGTGATTGCCAATCTGGAGAGTCAAGCTCCGGAAGCGGTCATTCAGGGCAATGAGAAAGTGATTCGCCCTCGCTTGGCCGATGCGCAATTTTTCTATGAAACCGACAAAAAACAACCGCTTGTGTCGCGTCGTGACAAGCTGGCCAACATAGTGTTTCAACAAAAACTTGGCACTTTGCTCGACAAAACCAATCGGGTGGAACAACTGGTCAGCAAAATGGCAGATGCCTTTGGTGCCGATGGTCAACTGGCCAGCCGAGCGGCCCATCTCTGCAAATGTGATCTGTGCACAGAAATGGTCGGTGAGTTTCCAGAATTGCAGGGCATTATGGGGCGCTACTACGCGCGCCACGATGGTGAACCAGAAGCAGTTGCGGTGGCGCTAGAAGACCAATACCTTCCTCGTTTCTCTGGTGATCGCTTGCCAGCCACGCCAGAGGGCGCCGTGTTGGCCGTAGCCGATCGACTCGATACGCTGGTTGGGTTGTTTGGCATTGGCCATCCTCCCAAAGGCACCAAGGACCCATTCGCGCTGCGGCGGGCGGCCATCGGCATTTTGCGAATTCTGATGGCACGCGATGTGGCGCTTTCGCTGAACACGTTGATTCAATGGGCCTCTGAAACATTCCAAGCCGACCAGCTACATGCGGAAAATTGGGCATCTGACCTGCTTGATTTTCTCTATCAACGTTTTGTCGCTTGGTATCAAGACGAAGGCGTCCCAACACGGGTGATTCAAGCGGTGCTTGCCGTGCGTCCCGACGTAGTGGCCGATATCGACCGCCGCATTCGTGGCGTCCAACATTTCATGACTTTGCCAGAGGCCGACGCATTGGCCGCTGCGTATAAGCGCGTCAACAACATTCTTGAAAAGCAGGGCGGAGATCGCGCCGAACAAGTGCAACCAGCACTGTTTGAAGATAGCGCCGAGCAAACGCTCTATGATGCCATTCAAGCAGCCCAAAATGACATTCAGCCGCTGCTCGCGCAAGGCGATTATGTCAACGCCATGGGGCGCTTGGCGGCATTAAGACCGTCTGTGGATGCGTTTTTCGATCAGGTCATGGTCATGGCTGACGATGATGCGGTTCGCCGTAATCGGCTTGCGCTGCTCGCAGAGCTTCGCGCCTTGGTCGGCAGTATCGCAGATATTTCGATGCTGCCTGCCTGATCATTCCCACGGGGCATGCATATCATGCCCCGCTTTGCTATGCTCCCTGTCACACGACGCACGGTGATGCCTTGACGATGGCACAATTAAAATTTGCGCTGTTCGGCCATCCGGTGGCGCACAGCCTGTCACCACAGATTCACCAGCAGTTTGCCAAACATGTCGGGCTTGATCTCGATTATCAGCTCATTGACGTGCCGAGTGAACATTTTGAGGCCGTCGTCACTGCCTTTTTCGCCAATGGCGGACGAGGCGCCAATGTCACTTTGCCGCACAAACAACAAGCGCTGGCCTTAGCAAAAGGCCAAACAAGGATCGCCGCTCAATCGGGCGCGGCCAACACACTATTTGTGGATGGCGATGGTCGATTATGGGCCGACAATACGGACGCTCCGGGGTTTATTGAAGACATTCAGCAGCTTGGCTGGCAACCCCAGCATTCCGTTCTGATCTGGGGCAATGGTGGCGCAGCACGCGGCATAGTCGCCGGACTGCTCGCGGCTGGCGCCCAAGCGGTGACGATTTGCGGCCGCTCCCAAGCAAAGTCCGAAGCACTGGCCCGATGCTTTGCAGCTCAGGCCGTGAAAACGATTGGATGGGATGAGAAAAATGCGGTGACGTGCGAGTGGCTCATCAACGCAACCAGTGTCTCGCCAGATTTCGCGCGATGGCTGCCGAATACACCACCGTCAGTCTATTATGATCTCAACTACGCCAGCCGCGCCATGAGCGCCGTGCAGGCAGCGAAAGCGCGTGGCATTGTCGCCCATGACGGATTGGGCATGCTTGTTCGGCAGGCGGCATTTGCCTTTGAGCGCTGGACCCAACAACCGCTGACATCGGAGGTCGTTGAGCACGTCGTCGAATGGCTGCGCCAATTGGCCCGGCCATGACCAAAGTGTTATTCAGTCCGCGACGCTTGCCGGGCACTTTTGATCATCTGTAAAAGTGTCCGCTCCCGACGAAGCGACACCCAAGCAAACACCAGTAGCACCACCAAAAGTCCCAAACAGGTCAGCGTCATAATCGGCAAAAATAGTGCCATAAGTTCCAAGGTCGAGACCGGCAACGTGCCAGCTTTTAATTGTCCGGCAACATGAAAAGGATTCACAAGCAGCGGATGTTCAAGCCACAACCATACCGCCAGGCCGGCAACCACCAGCAGTGAAACGCCGCCAGCCCACGGCCAATATTGTAACCACCGCTGTCTTGTGGTGATTTCTGAAGGTTTTTCCATGCGCACGCTCACTCGATATTTTGCACCTGTTCACGAATTTGTTCGATCAACACTTTAAGCTCAACCGCCGCGCTTGTGGTCACTGTGTTGATCGATTTTGCTCCAAGGGTATTGGCCTCTCGGTTCATTTCTTGCAGGAGAAAATCGAGCCGCCTTCCTACCGTGCCGCCTTGTTGCAAAACTCGACGGAATTCGTGCACGTGGGTTGAAAGCCGATCCATTTCTTCGTCCACGTCCAGTCGTTGCGCAACAATCACCATTTCTTGCTCCAGACGTGTCTCGTCCAACTCGATCTGTGCATTCTTGAACCGTTCGATCAGGCGTTCACGCTGGATATTGAGAATCTCCGGCATATTCGCCCGAACCTTGGCAATTTCTTCCTCAATGGCAGTTAATCGCTTTTCAATATGCGCCACCAGCGCCGCCCCCTCACGCTCACGTGCCGACACCAGTTCAGCCAATGCCTGGGTAAAAAGCGATAGGACAGACACTTCGAGCTGGTCACGATCGGTGCTGGCAACTTCAATCATCTCCGGCCATTGCAAAAATCGTGTCCAATCAACTGCGCCACTCAGGCCGGTGAGTCCCTTGAGACGTTCAATGGCATTGGCCAATGCCTGCGCGAGGCCCTCATTGATCTCGACATGAGGCACTTGCGCTGACGACAATTCCGCCCGCAGCTGTATTTCTACCTTGCCTCGGGCCAATTTCTCCCGTGCCAACTCGCGTAACTTTGGTTCCAAATGACGAAAAGTTTCCGGCAGCCGGAAGCTCAGCTCAAGAAAACGTTGATTGACGGAACGAATTTCAAACAGGGCATGGCCCCAATCATCGCGCGCTTCACAACGCGCAAAGGCGGTCATACTGCGAATCATGAAATTACCCGTATGGTCGTTCGTTGTTGCCAGTGTATGGAATTTTGACGCGACTTGAAACCATTTGATCAGCCAAAGCGATGGTGCCGGAACGTGCAATTCCGCAGTAACCGGATTAAACTTGCCCCAATCTTTGATTATGGCGAGAGGGGACAACATGCACTCTGCTTTGACCGAACATCTGCAAAAAGAAATCGAGCAACTCAAAAAAGATGGGCTATACAAAAAAGAACGTGTCATTACCTCACAGCAATCGGCCGACATTGAAGTCGAAGACGGGCGACATGTTATCAATTTCTGCGCCAACAACTACCTTGGCTTGGCCAACCATCCACGTTTGATTGAAGCTGGCATCGAAGGCCTGAAGAAATATGGCTATGGCATGGCGTCCGTCCGATTTATCTGTGGCACACAGGATGTGCACAAACGCCTGGAGCAGCGCATCGCCGAATTTCTAGGCATGGAAGACGCCATATTGTACTCGTCCTGCTTTGACGCCAACGGCGGCCTGTTCGAAACCCTCATGGGGCCAGAAGATGCCATTATTTCCGACGCATTGAATCATGCCAGCATCATTGATGGCATCCGGTTGTCCAAGGCCAAACGTTACCGCTATGCGAACAACGACATGCGCGATCTGGAAGACAAACTCAAGCAAGCCGACGATAAAGGCGCACGCTTTAAGATGATCGCCACCGATGGTGTGTTTTCCATGGACGGCTATATCGCCAATCTTCCGGCCATCTGCGATCTGGCCGAAAAATACGACGCGCTGGTGATGGTGGATGATTCCCATGCGGTCGGTTTTATCGGCGAGAAAGGGCGTGGCACGCATGAATACCACAATGTGATGGGCCGAGTGGACATCATCACCGGAACCCTTGGCAAGGCGCTTGGCGGTGCCTCTGGTGGCTACACCACGGCCAACAAAACCATTGTTGATTGGTTGCGCAACCGCTCACGGCCCTATCTGTTTTCCAATACTCTTGCCCCGGTCATCGCCAATGCCTCCCTTGCGGTGCTCGATATGCTGGAAGAAAGTGACGAATTGCGCAAACGACTGCAAATCAACGCGCGTTACTTCCGCGCTCAAATGTCGTCACTTGGCTTCAAGCTCCTGCCAGGCGATCACCCGATCATCCCAATTATGCTTGGTGATGCGACACTAGCCACGACCATGGCCGATAGATTGCTAGAAGAAGGCATTTATGTCATTGGTTTTTCGTACCCTGTCGTGCCCAAAGGGCAAGCCCGGATTCGTACACAAATGTCGGCAGCACATACCCGTTCGCAACTTGACCGGGCGATTGCGGCCTTTGCCAAAGTCGGCCGCGAATTGGGTGTGATCAAATAACGGAGCGGCATGATGAAAACATTGACCAAACTTCGCCCTGAACCCGGTATCTGGATGGTCGATCAGCCGATGCCGGAAGTCGGCCCGAATGATGTCTTGATTAAGATTCGCAAGACGGCCATCTGTGGCACTGACATGCATATTTATCATTGGGACGAATGGTCACAGAAAACCATTCCAGTGCCCATGGTCGTGGGTCACGAATTCGTCGGCGAGGTGGTGGAAACCGGCGCCGAAGTGACTGCTTACAAACCTGGTCAGCGGGTATCAGGCGAAGGACACATCACGTGCGGCCACTGTCGCAATTGTCGGGCTGGTCGACGCCATTTGTGCCGCAATACGCTCGGTGTTGGCGTCAACCGCCCCGGTGCGTTTGCGGAATATCTGGTCATCCCGCAGGAAAACGTTTATCCGATTCCGGATGACATTTCAGACGACTTGGCCGCCATTTTCGATCCCTTTGGCAATGCCGTGCACACCGCTCTGTCGTTCGATTTGGTTGGCGAAGATGTTCTGATCACTGGCGCGGGCCCCATTGGCATTATGGCCGCTGCTGTTTGCCGGCATGTAGGTGCTCGCCACGTGGTCATCACCGATGTCAACCCCTATCGCTTACAACTGGCCGCAAAAATGGGGGCGACTCGGGCGGTCAATGTGGCCAACGAAGATTTGCGCCAGGTGATGTCAGATATCGGTATGCGCGAAGGCTTTGACGTTGGCTTGGAAATGTCCGGTGTGGCCAGTGCCTTCCACCAGATGCTTGATACCATGAACCATGGCGGCAAGATTGCGATGCTCGGCATTCCCTCTAGCGAGCTGGCGATTGACTGGAACCACGTTATCTTCAAAGGCCTTATCATCAAGGGAATATACGGGCGGGAGATTTTTGAGACTTGGTACAAAATGACCGCCATGCTTCAATCGGGCCTCGACATCTCACCAGTGATCACCCACCGGTTCCCGATTGATGAGTTTCAAAAAGGCTTTGAAACGATGGATTCCGGCCAGAGCGGAAAAGTGGTGTTAGACTGGACATAATCATGGCTGTAGATTGGCAGTTTTTCACGTTTGCTGAGCTGGATGCCGCGACTGTGTACGGATTTTTGAAACTGCGGCAGGATGTCTTTGTGCTGGAGCAGAAGTGCCTGTATCCAGACATAGACGGTCTTGATCTGTCTTGTTGGCACTTGGTCGGCAAAAAAGAGGGTGCGGTCATTGGTTATCTTCGCATCATTCCACCTGAACACCACCCCAAAGCCGTGCCCGCCATCGGACGCGTGGTCGTTGCTCCGGCGCATCGCGGTCAGGGGCTCGCAACACAAATGATGCGTCACGCCATTCGGCACTGTGCGCAGCACTACCCAGGCCAGGATCTTTTCCTGTCTGCCCAGACCTATCTTGTCACCTTCTATCAATCGCTCGGGTTTGTGTCAGTCGGTGCCCCGTATCTAGAAGATGGCATTGAACACATCGATATGTTCAAAAGGGAGTCAGCATGAGTTTTCAAAATATTGACCTTAAGACCGCAAAGCGTTTAATCAATGAAGAGGGCGCGGTTGTCGTTGACATTCGCGACCCGCAAAGCTTTGCCGCTGGTCACATTCCTGGGGCGATTCGGGTCGACAACCGCAATGTTGCTGACTTTATCCGTGAGGCCGATCTCGATAAGCCGTTACTGGTTGTTTGTTATCATGGGCACAGCAGTCAGGGTGCCGCCCAATATTTTTCAGACATGGGCTTTGAGTCGGTGTACAGCTTGATTGGGGGCATGACGCAATGGTCATTGACTGAAGCGGTCGAGCAGGGAGAAGGCTAATGAAGCGTCGCAGCGAAACTCGTCAACTGGCGTATCTTTTACTCACCCTGGGCACTCTGGCCTTTGGTTATTTTTTCCTGCGACTGGCCTATGGTCTTTCGGCGCAATGGCCATTTACACAAGAAATTGTGGTCACGGCCCTCGGCACCATTGCCACGGTGGTCATCACCGCCTTGCTACTGAACCAACAGACCCGAGTTGAGCTACAAAAAGAACAAAGCATCAAATTTATCGAACTTAAAAAAGACGTTTATTCCGCCTTTATCGACTTTATTGAAGCCATTTTGCTCAAACGTACGGTGAATGCCGAAGATAGGCTCAAAATGCAATTTTTTTCGCATCGACTTGCCATTGTCGCCAGCCCGGAAGTCCTCGCACAGTACAACCGGTTTCAGAAGGCATTTTATCAAGCCAGCCACGATACCCGCCTTGATGCCAATGACTCGGACGCCATCACGCAGGAACTGGCCGAGCTGTCTGTTCTGATTCGGCTTGACTTGATCGGCGAGCTTGACGCCGACCAACATGTGTCACAATCACAAATCTCG
>RFGJ01000545.1 GCA_003696665.1 Gammaproteobacteria bacterium
CAAAATGCGAAAATCATCACCGAACAACGTGCCGAAACAAAGACAACCACGACAAAGGCATGAAAGAGGAGTCTAAATTGGGTAAGCTTGACAACCAACGTTTTCAGACCAGACCGATGCACATGATTCGAACACTTGTCGCATTTTTTGGCGCGTTACTGATGTTGCTGCCCGCACATGCCATTGACTTTGTGCCAGCACCACCAGTGTTATCGGCCAAAGCTTATCTACTCATGGATTATGACAGCGGACAAATACTTGCGGCGCAGAACGAAGACGTCAGGTATCCACCAGCCAGCCTGACCAAGATGATGACGGCCTATATTGTCGAGGCAGAACTTGCCGCTGGCAATCTCAAACTGGACGATCCGGTCACCGTTTCAACCAACGCCTGGGCCAAGAATTTTCCGGGCTCTTCCGTGATGTTTATTGAACCGGGCAAACCCGTGACCGTCGAGCAACTACTCCGGGGGATTATCATCCAATCCGGCAATGACGCGAGTGTCGCCATCGCTGAGCATATTGCGGGCAGCGAAGATGCCTTTGCTCAGCTAATGAACGCCCATGCCAAACGACTGGGTTTGACCAACACACATTTTGTCAACGCCACCGGTCTGCCAGACGATAATCACTATTCCAGTGCGCGTGATCTGGCCATCCTCGCTCGTGCCATTATTCACGATTATCCCGAACGCTACAGCCTCTACAAGGAGAAAGCATTCACCTATAACGGCATTCGGCAATTGAACCGAAACGCACTACTGTGGGACAAAAGCCTCAATGTTGATGGTCTGAAAACGGGCCACACCGAGAAAGCGGGCTATTGTTTGGTCGCCTCCGCCGTCAAGAACAATATGCGCCTCATTTCTGTGGTGCTTGGCGCGCCAAGTGAAAATGCGCGCAAATACGACAGTAAAAAATTGCTCAACTGGGGATTCCGTTTCTATCGGACGGTGCACCCGGTCAAAGCCAATAGCCCCTTGCATCAAGTGCGAGTCTGGTACGGAAACCAAGCGCATGTCCCCGCTGGAGTGGCAGAACCAGTGGCCGTCACGCTCCCGCGCCGTAGCATTAAAGACCTCAAGGCAGAATACGAGGTGAGTACCGAACTTGAGGCGCCAATTCGTCGGGGTGCGGTGATTGGCACCTTGTATTTTAAGCTCAATGGCAAGACCATCAAGCAAGTCCCACTGGTCGCACTGCAGGATATCGAAAAAGGCGGCGTATTCAGTCGCTTGGGCGACTGGTTTGCACGTAAATGGAAATGACGTGATGAACAACATTGCCTTTCTCAATGATAATTTTGTGCCACTGAATGAGGCCAAGATCTCGGTGCTGGATCGCGGCTTTCTATTTGCGGACGGTGTCTATGAAGTGATCCCTGTCTATGCCGGAAAACTGTTTCGCCTCGATGCCCATCTGGCCCGACTCCATCACAGCCTGAGCGCCATCGATCTCTCGCTCTCTGACTGGAATGATACGCGTTGGCGCGACATGCTGGAGACACTTGTGGCACGCAACGGAGGTGGGCACCTGTCTGTCTATCTGCAGGTCACGCGCGGTCCGCAACCTGTTCGCGACCACCGAATTCCAGACAACATTCGGCCAACTGTCTTTGCCATGTGCCAACCCATGCCCGTTTATGAAACCATCGAGGCACTGCAGCCGATACGTTGTGCACTTGTCGAAGACATTCGTTGGATGCGTTGTGACATCAAGTCGATCGCCCTACTGGGCAACGTGCTGGCCAAACATCAAGCCACCGTTCGTGGCGCCGACGAAGCCCTACTTATCCGCGACGGTTACGTCAATGAAGGTTCGGCCAGCAACCTGTTTGTGGTGTTAGACGATCAAATTGTGACACCACCAAAATCCAATCTTATTTTGGGCGGAATTACCCGAGATCTTGTCATCGAACTTCTTCGTCAAAACAAAATGCGTGTTCACGAACGGCCGATTTCCATAGATGACCTCAAACGGGCAACTGAGGTTTGGGTCTCAAGCTCGACTCGGGAAATCCGCGCCGTGATTGAAATTGACGGAAAGCCGGTTGGTCGCGGAGCATGTGGGCCAATGTGGCGAAAAGCGGCCGAGATTTACCATGCCTATAAGCAGAAGTTGATTCAGGGAGGTGCGGATGACCTCTGAAGAACTTTTACAGTTCCCGTGCGATTTCCCGTTGCGCATCATGGGCGTGGCATGTCCAGAATTGCTAGATGATGTGATGAGCACCATCCAAAAACATGCCCCTGGCGACTATCAGCCACAGGTGCATGCGAGCGCAAAAGGCAATTATCACGCGATTCGCGTGACCATTCGGGCAACCAGCCGTGAACAGCTAGATGCGTTGTATCATGAGCTGGTGTCTTTGAAACATGTGAAAGTCGTATTGTAACCAAGGTCATTTGGTCGGGAGGGGAAACGATGAAATTCATTCGCCAATGTTCTTTGGGCCTGCTTCTGGTGGCAGGCTATACGTCTGCCGCAACGGACATCAACGCCATCCAAGCGAGCGACTTTGACAACATTTTCGTCAAAAAAATTGCTGACGACACAAAGGCCACGAGCTTCGTTATTTTTGTCAAAAAGCACGTCAAGCCCCATCTGCACAAAACGCATACCGAGTTGCTGTATGTCCTAGAAGGTTCTGCGGATATGCAGCTGGGTGAGCAACACATCTCACTGACCCCAGGCACCTTCGTACAAATTCCCAAGGGCACCGTTCACGCCGTCACAGTCACTTCAGACACGCCACTTAAAGTGTTATCAATTCAAACGCCACAATTCCACGGACAAGACCGGCATTTTGTGACGCCTCAATGACGTCGTTAATTGTCGCTGGGGCCCTCTTTTTCATCGGCGGGGCCCTTCGCCTGACTCGCGTGTTTCCTGATAATGCCGCTCTGACCCTCAATCAGTATGTGGTTCGGGTTGCCTTGCCCGCCCTGATTTTGATCCGCATCCCCGAACTCAAGTGGCAAGCCGATTTGTGGGTGCCAGTGGCAAGCGCCTGGCTCATGCTACTGGCTGGTTGGTTGCTTGGGCTACAACTCGGCACCTACCTAAAGCTCACTCAGGCGCGTCGTCTGACGCTGGCGCTCATGCTGGCGCTTGGCAACACCTCCTTTATTGCCATCCCACTTTTAACACTCTTTTCTCGACCAGACGCCATCCCGATTGCCCTGCTCTACGATCAACTCGGCTCTTTTCTCGGATTAGCAGTGCTCGGCAGTGTGCTCGCGCAACGGGACGGCCAGACACCATCGATCGGACAGAAATTGCGGGCCATTGTGTTTTTTCCGCCATTGATTGCCTTGTTATTCGCCACCTTATGTGGCCGGTATACGTGGGTGCAACAGTGGTTCCCCGCATTAGAGCCCATCGCTGCGAGCTTGGTCCCGGTGGTCATGGTGGCGCTTGGTGCGCAATTTTCGTGGCAGATGGGAAAAACGGATCGGATCATCGTGACGACGGCATTGACCATCAAAATGCTTATCCTTCCCGCTTTGTTGACAATGTTGTTTCTGCTCACAGGCCAGCATGGGCTTACCGCGCAGGTGTCGATTCTAGAAGCCGCCATGCCGCCAATGATGAGCGCGGCCGCCCTCGCCTCGACCTATCACCTCGACGAAAAACTGGCCTCACGCCTTGTGGCCTTAGGCATTGCCGTCAGCTTCATCACGATTCCTCTGTGGAGCAGCTGGTTAAACCTTATGTTTGCACATCGCTGAACAGGCTGGATTTCGGCCTAGTTCTTGTTCATCTTGTTGCTCTGTCCTTGCTTTGCAGACATGTTGGTCATATGAAGATCGTGGTGATGTTAAGAATCATCACACGATGGCAGGAGAACATCGTTACTAATGCGTCTACCATCCGCAAGCTTCTCGAACTTTTTGTCTGAGGTATCTAACCTGGACATGATCTTGAAAAAGCAATCTAATATCGATATAGTATAAGCAACATACCCGCCAAGCCTCTACTGACCTCGATCAGTATGCTCAAATTGAGCGGGTTTTTTATTGTCTGGTGAAAGGCATGAGGCAATTTGACAAGCCACCGCTCTTCATCTCCGAACAAATTGATCTGCTCAAGTGTCGCGGCCTGACCATTCAGGATGAGGTGCGGGCTACCGCACTTCTTGAGATCATCAGTCTTTTTCGCTTGACGCCATACATGCGGCCCTTTCAGCGTCGTGAGGATCCGCACCACCACTTTGTTGAAAACGCAACTCTCAAACAGGTTGTCGATCTCTATCGCTTTGATCAGAAGTTACGCATTCTAGTGATGGATGCGCTTGAGCGCGTAGAAGTGGCTGTCCGGGCCGTATTGGGCAATGTTATGGCCAGCCACTATAACGATGCGCACTGGTACATGAATTCACATCATTTTAAGCGGTGGTACAAGCATAATGACCTGCTTGAGGCGATTTCTTCAAAGCTGGATAACGAGAAAAAACAACTGCAAAAAGAAACAAAACAAATCGAGGGCAGTCGAGCACCTCTTGACGTCAAACAGCGTCGCATTGAACATCGAAAGCGGGATAATTACTTTCGATTCTCCGCAGTAACCTATTGTGAGCCAAAACTCCCCCCGTCTTGGGCCGTGATGGAAGAACTAAGCTTTGGTACGCTTTCCCGCCTGTACATGGGGTTGGCCAAGGATAGGGATAGAAAAATGATCGCAAGGCGATTCGATGTCTCCCATAAAGTGCTGGGGTCCTGGCTACACACTTTGACCTTTATCCGAAATATCTGTGCCCATCATGCCCGTTTATGGAATCGCGAACTGGCCATCCCACCAAAGTTGCCCAAGGCACCAGAGTGGAATTGGCCGGAATTGCCAAGAGGGCGGCCATATCCCCAACGAAGACTGGCGGCAGTTCTGTTCATTCTCGCTTATTTGATGCACCAAATCGATCCTAGCAGCCACTGGCAGAGGCGTGTTGAGCAGTTGTTGACGGACTATCCTGATGTGCCCTTATCGCCTATGGGGCTCTTTGTCCATTGGCAGGATCATCCAATTTGGAAGCGATGTCGCGATCAAGAATGAGCGG
>RFGJ01000546.1 GCA_003696665.1 Gammaproteobacteria bacterium
CCGTTCAGGTGTCGGCAGCGAGGGCATCTTATCAAGAGGTGCCGAAAGGTAGAGATTTGGCGCGAAATTTTCACGCAAAACCTCTTGACATTACCCCCCATGGTAAACTGAGTACAAGCTCCGGAGCGATTTCTACAATTGTGGTTCTCCCGTTTACCCCGCAAAGGAGGATTGCCATGAGAAAATTGCTTGCGGTGTTGTTGTGTGTTAGCCTACTGTTGGGCGGCGGTTCGCCCATCCTGGCCCAGTCCGAGCCCACCGGCAATGACGGCGATACGCCTGTCCATCGGGTGTTCCTGCCCAGTGTTGTGCGAGGTGATGAAAGTGAGAGCATTGTTGCCGCTTCATTGACAGCCGTCGCGTATGGAAATTGGTTGGATTACACCACATACTGGGGCCAAGGTGTTGGAGTTCCGATTGTTGTAAACCACAAGACGAATGTCTCGGTCCAATATTACTATGCTGGTGGGACACGCCAGGTGTATTGGCAGAATTTTGGTGGGTTCATCAATATCGCGCAATCCTTGTGTGGGTATCATGACTGGATAAAGGGCGACACCTACTATCAGTCATCGACCGGTAACATGTCACCATATTTTCGTACGAATAGAGGCGATTTCTAATCAGAGTCGATGATGGCCAGGGATTTTCCCCCGAATAGAGGCGGTTTCTATCTGCCAAAAGGTTGTTCATAGTAGCTGCGCAGGCAAATGAGTAGCTCGCGAGCGTAGGGATGGCTAGACTGCAATTCGATTCGTCTGAGTTGTGAGCCCTCCAAATAGATGCGTCCGGGCATGCCGAGCAAGTCACGCACAACGCGTTTCAGTCCCCAAGACTCGAAGGAGGAGTTCCGTAAGGCCCGGAAACGGAAATCGGCGAGGAGATTGTGGGCCAGATCAGTCAGATGGATCAGGGCTTTCTGGGCATTCCAGCTCCGTTTTCGGCGGAAGGAAAGAAAGAGACCGGACTTGTCCTCGCGAAATTGCTCGACCTCTGCGCCGCCGCGCAGATCATAATAGTGTAGGAAGGCCTGTTTCGATGGCAGTTTCAGGGTCGTTACGTAGTAAGCATGCCGCCATTGGCCCTGTTTTCGCCACTTTTTCACGATCACCCACACCGGTTGAGAGAAAACCATGGGTGGGGTGACGGATCCGACATAGGCATCTATGCCCGTTGGGTCCCAACGGCTGACCTGTTGGGCCAAGCTATGGGCCCGACGGCCAGAGAAGCCCTTGGCCACGACCTGATAGCCCCGGGCCAAGAGCCAGGCCAGATTATCGTCTGTGCCCGAACCGCCGTCGAGCCGGTAGACGGTGCGTTGCCGCTGTTGAGCGGCTAACTCAAATGAAGTTTCGACATTCACGACAGCCGGTTGTAAACAGATGCTGGTCGTTGTATTGCCAGCATAGAGTTCTGACCATAGGGTTTCCGAGTAGTTGATGGCGCTTACTCTGGCCAATTGACGACCAACAGCGTTTTTTTACCGCTGAAATAGCCTTTGGCGCCACCTTCTGCTTGTTTGCCACAGAGCAAACCCGACAAATCGAAGTCCAACCAGAGAAATCCTCGCCAGTCGTGATGGCGGGTGCGACTACAATGAGCACAGATTTGTGCGATCTTGCGTTCTAATTCAAGAAGATTCATTTGAGTTAGGGCTTCCAGGGTATCCGAGAGGGTTGACTGATGGGCGAAGCGCTCGATTCCCCAGACTTGGGCCAATGTAGATTCGGGCCGTAAGCGGGTGTTCGCCTCGGAGAGGTAACGACAACCTGCCAATATACTCAGAAATACCTGGATGAGCTTGCTTTGGGGTGAATGATCCACCGTTTTCATGGCAATCCGTACCTCTCCTAGTGGATCAAGCACCCTGTGTTGCTGATAATAGCTGGATAAGAGCGCAACCGGGCCAAATTGCGTGTTGGTCAAGTTGTCCTGCGTCAACCCAAATTCGATGATCATTGAGGGCCTCCTGACGGCTAAGTCAAATGAAGTTTTTCGTCTGTGCCCTCATTCTAACAATTATGGTCAATTTGAGCCAATAGAAACGGCCTCTATTCGTACGAATGAATAGAATCGCTTTCTATTCGTGCGAAAATAAGGTGTCAATTTATGGCTGGTATGCCACCGGTGCTTGGTGCAGTGGTGGTGCTCTTTGCCGAAACTATCGAAGTGATATTGACTATTTTTTGACGTACACCAATTGCATCGGACGGTTCCAAAGCAACTCTTGGTTTACAAGTCGTTGTATTCCCAACCTCGGCCCTACTCGTACAACCAGTGTGAGCTTTTGATTGTCGTTTTCAAAGAGGCCTTTTTACAGCGACTTCATTCCCGGGAGGTGTACGTATGAGGAACTACAAAGCGTGGTATAAGTGGGTCTTCCTAGGGACATTGGTGGGCATTCTTATGCTAGCAGGCGCGGCCATAGCACTTCAGGCTGGTGACA